>NZ_JALQDP010000031.1:0-136082 GCF_023631165.1 Caballeronia sp. AZ1_KS37
GGACGCCAGATTCAATATACAAGTAACCAAAGAAAGCAGCTTCCGATACGCCCGCGGTCACACGCAATTTGGGTAGTCCTCTCGTCCATCGTGGGCTGCCTAAAGAGTGCCCTCATCACAATCACCGGGCTTGGCTCGCGCACGGTCTGACTAGCTAGTAGTTACAACGCGCGGGTCCAGCAATCATACATCCGGCACAGCGCTACGCGCTGCCGCCCGGTATGCGAGGGAAACCAAAGGGCGGCGATTGCAGTGAGATGGAGACGTTAGTAGAGAAGCACATGCATCCCCGATTGACCGGTCGGCCGCGAAGCGGGCTGGAGCTATTTGGTGCTGAACCAGTTTGGTGTGTGGTGCGATGACACAGACCGTGCGCGAGCCAAGCCCGATGGGGCCTATGAGGGCACTCTTTAGGCAGCCCACGATCGACGAGAGGACTACCCAAATTGCGTGTGACCGCGGGCGTATCAGGAGCTGCTTTCTTTGCTTACTTTCTTTGCAGCAGCAAAGAAAGTGAGTGCCGCCCCGCACAGGGGCAACGCTAATAGACCGACGCGAAAACGGGATCCGGCGAAACCCCGACCGGACCCAATCACGGGATCCAGCGAAGAAACAAAATCAACCAAGAACCACACTCACAGCGTGAATCAAAATCCCGACGGCGCCTCCCACAAGCGTCCCATTCACGCGAATGAACTGCAAATCCCGCCCAATATTAAGCTCAACATCCCTGACGAGCGTCGCATCGTCCCACTGCTTGACGGTGGCGGCAATATGCTTCGCGATGCCATCGCGCAACTCCGGCGCAAGCGCCTTCAAAGCATCGCGCATATGCTCGTTAATCGACTCGCGCAATGCCGGATCGCTGCCGAGCGCCTCGGCAAAACCGCCCGCCATCGCGACGACCTTCGCATGCAGCGCCGAATCCGGCCGCTTGATATCCGCATCGAGCCACGCGATGAACTCGTCCCACAGCCCGTTCACGTATGTCCGCAACTCGGGCCGCTCCAGCCACTCACGCTTGTGCTCGTCGATGCGCGCCTTGAACGCCGGATCCGTCTTCAACCGCTCGACAAACCGCTCCACGGCCGCATCGAAAGCCTTGCGACGTTCGTGCTCGGGATCGCTGCTTACATCGTGCAGCCATTGATTCGCGCCGCGCACGAGACCGGCCGCAAACTTGTTGCCAAGGTCTTCAGCATTCAGTCCGACGAATCCCAGCATACCGACGAGCTTCGGATACTCCTCGCCCGCCACCGCGACGATGCGCGTCGCGAGCATCTCCTGCACTTCGGGCTTGTCGAGCCACCCGGCCAGTTGCTTCAGGCCCTCATCGAGCAGCAACTGATGACGCCGGTCCGATGTCAGCGTCGACAGCACGCTTCCCGTCGCGCTCGCCAGATCGAACGACTCCGCGCGACGGCGCAGCGTCTCGTAGAGCATCGACTTCACGCGCTCGTCATCGACGAAAGACAGCAGTTGCCCGACCGCGCCCACGGCCTTCTTGCCGAGCAACTCGGCATTGGCAGGCTCGGCCAGCCACATCGACAGACGGCTCGCCGGATCGAACGCATTCACGCGCGCGACGAGCGCATCGGTGCCGAGAAAACGGTCGCGAACGAACACGGCCAGGTTGTCCGCGACGCGCGCCTTGTTCGCGGGCAGGATCGCGGTGTGCGGAATCGGCACGCCAAGCGGATGCCGAAACAGCGCGACGACCGCGAACCAGTCGGCGAGCGCGCCGACCATCGCGGCTTCCGCGAACGACGACACCCACGCCCACGCGCCCGCATCGTGCTGGCTTTTCGCGAGCGCGAACAAGGCGCCGGCCGCGACGAGCAGCCCGGCGGCGAACCATTTCATTCTTCTCAGCGCGACGGCTTTGTCCTGCGTTTCCATCTATGTCGGTTTCATGGTTTTGATGAGGCCGAAAGCTTACCAGCAGCGCGTTGCAAATCCCGAAGGACTTCGACGGCGCGTTCGCCCTCTTCTACCGGAACGAAGATGTGATCGTGATACGCCGCCGCAATCACATTGCAACTGATGTTCGCCTCGCCGAGCGCACGCGCGAACGCCGCCGTCAAGCCGACCGCGTTCAGATCCGAATGAACGGTCAGCGTGATCCAGGCCGCGCGAAAGAGCGGCGCGACGCCGGCCGCCTGCGCCGCGCATTCTTCCATCACGACCGTCAATCCCTCGCGCTCGCGGAACGTCGCGACGATGCCCGCGCCGCTCGCCACCGCATCGTGCGGCAGCGACGCGAACACGTACGCGCCCGGCTGCAGTTCGGGCTCCATCGACGCGATCAGCGTATCGAGATCACGCAGCATCTTCGGTCTCCCGTGTCCGCGCCAAAACCGGCCGCAGCGCAGCGCCGGTATGACTGCGCGGATGCGTCGCGAGCGTGTCCGGGTCCGCCGCCGCGACGATCGTGCCGCCATTCACGCCGCCTTCCGGGCCGAGATCGAGCACCCAGTCGGCTTCGGCGATCACATCGAGATCGTGTTCGATGACGATCACGCTATGCCCGCCATCCACCAGACGATGCAGCACGCGTATCAGCTTCGCGACGTCCGCCATGTGCAGGCCGACGGTCGGCTCATCGAGCACATAAAGCGTGTGCGGCGGCTTCTGGCCGCGCCGCGTGACGTCGTCGCGCACTTTCGACAGTTCGGTGACGAGCTTGATGCGCTGCGCCTCGCCGCCCGACAGCGTCGGCGACGGCTGGCCGAGCGTCAGATAGCCGAGGCCGACATCGCGCAGCAATTGCAGCGGATGCGCGATGCTCTGCATCGACGCGAAGAACTCGACGGCTTCGTCGATCTCCATCGTCAGCACTTCGCCGATGTTCTTGCCGCGCCATGTCACCGCGAGCGTTTCCGGATTGAAGCGCTGGCCGTGGCACACGTCGCACGGCACTTTGACATCGGGCAGGAAGCTCATCGCGATGGTCCGCACGCCCTGGCCTTCGCATGCCGGGCAACGGCCATCGCCCGTGTTGAACGAGAAACGCGACGGCGTGTAGCCGCGCGCGCGGGCCTCGAGCGTATCGGCGAAGAGCTTGCGGATCGTGTCCCACATGCCGATGTAGGTGGCCGGGCACGAACGCGGCGTCTTGCCGATCGGCGTCTGATCGACTTCGAGCACGCGATCGATAGCCTCGAAACCGGTTACGCCCGCGCAGCCCTGCCACGCATGCGCGACATCGAACGTCGGACGCGGCGCTTCGCGCGCGAGCACGCTGGCGCGCGACCCGGCAGCGGGCTTGTCCGCTTGCGCGGCCTTGCGCGCGCGCCGCACCGCAGGCGACGACAACACCGAACGGCCGACGGCATCGAGCAGGTTCGTCATCAGCACGTCGCGCGCGAGCGTCGATTTGCCCGAACCCGACACGCCCGTAATCGCGACGAGCCGATTCAGCGGCATCGTCGCCGTCACGTTGCGCAAGTTGTGCAGCGTCGCACCTTCGACCGTCAGCCATTGCTCCGGCACGGCGGCGCGCTTCGCGGTCGCCGCGCGCACTTCGCGGCGCGGCTGCAACGGATGCACGATCGGATTCGCGAGGAACTGGCCCGTGAGCGACGCCTTGTGCGCCGCGAGATCCGTCACGTTGCCCTGCGCGACGACCGTACCGCCGCGCTTGCCCGCGCCCGGCCCGATATCGATGATGTGATCCGCGCGGCGAATCGTGTCTTCGTCATGCTCGACGACGACGAGCGTATTGCCCTTGTCGTTCAGCTTCTTGAGCGCGGAGAGCAGGATCAGGTTGTCGCGCGGATGCAAACCGATGGTCGGTTCATCGAGCACGTAACACACGCCTTGCAGATTACTGCCGAGTTGCGCCGCGAGACGGATGCGCTGCGCTTCGCCGCCGGAAAGCGTCGGTGCGGCGCGATCGAGGCTCAAATAGCCGAGCCCGACTTCTTCGAGGAATTGCAAGCGCCCTTCGATTTCACTGACCACGTCACGCGCGATATCCGCATCGCGGCCCTTGAGCTTGAGCGATGCAATCCACTCGCGCGTATCGCTGACGGTCCATCGTCCGACTTCCGTGATCGGATAATTGCCGAACGTGACGGCGCGCGCAACATCGTTCAGACGCGTGCCTTCGCATTCCGGGCAGGGCTGATCCACGATATCGTCCGGTTCCTGATCGACCGAGCCGATGCTCTGCTCGCGTCCGCGATCGTCCTGCGCGAAGAGCGTGTCGTCGAACGCGGCGCGCTGTTCGCGCGTGAGCTTCACGCCCGTCCCGACGCATGTGTTGCACCAGCCGTGTTTGCTGTTGTACGAGAACATGCGCGGATCGAGCTCCGGATAACTCGTGCCGCAAACCGGGCACGCGCGCTTCGTCGAGAACACGCGCGTTTCTTCCTTGCCGCGACGCGCGCCGTCGTGCCACGACCCATGCAATTCATCGAGCGGCGCGCAAAGATGCATGACGCCCTTGCCGATTTCGAGCGTGTCGTCGAGCAAACGCCGCAGTTCCGCTTCGTTGTCCGCCGACACGACGAGATCCGCAACCGGCAATTCGATCGTATGTTCACGGAAGCGATCGAGCTTCGGCCACGGACTCACGGGCAGAAATTCGCCATCCACACGCAGATGCGTATTGCCGCGCGCCTTCGCCCATTTCGCGAGATCGGTATAGACGCCCTTGCGATTGACGACGAGCGGCGCGAGCAGTCCGACATGCTGCCCCTTGAAATCGCGCATGATCTGCGCGGCGATCGATTCGGAACTTTGCGACTGGACCGGCGTGCCATCGTGAATGCAATGCTGAATGCCGAGCTTCACGTACAGCAAGCGCAGGAAGTGCCAGACTTCGGATGTCGTCGCGACCGTCGATTTGCGTCCGCCGCGCGACAGGCGCTGTTCGATCGCGACGGTCGGCGGAATGCCATAGACGGCATCGACTTCCGGACGGCCCGCCGGCTGCACGATGGAGCGCGCATATGCGTTCAGCGATTCGAGGTAACGGCGCTGACCTTCGTGGAAAAGGATATCGAACGCGAGCGTCGACTTGCCCGAACCGGACACGCCCGTCACGACGTTGAACTTGTTATGCGGAATATCGACATCGAGCGACTTCAGATTGTGCTCGCGCGCGTTGACGATCCGCACCACGTTCTCGCCCTGCAACGCACGTCGCGCGCTCGCGACTTCCGCCGCGAGTTGCAGCGGCACGCCCGCGCGCTTTTGAGCCGCGCCGGGCGCCATCGCTTCTTCGTATTCGACCAGCGCGCGGCCCGTATGCGATTGTTCGCATGCCGAAACATCGTCCGGCGTGCCGACGCATACGAGCTGCCCGCCGCCATCGCCGCCTTCCGGACCGAGATCGATGATCCAGTCGGCCGCGCGAATCACATCGAGATTGTGTTCGATGACGATCAGCGAATGACCGCGTTCGAGCAGGCGCCGCAGTGCCTGCATCAGCTTCGCGATGTCGTCGAAATGCAGGCCCGTCGTCGGCTCGTCGAACATGAAGAGACGGCTTTCGCTCTTGCTGGTCTGCGACGTTTCCGCGAGAAAGCCCGCGAGCTTCAGACGCTGCGCCTCGCCGCCCGAAAGCGTCGGCACGGGCTGGCCGAGCTTCACGTATTCGAGACCGACATCGACGATCGGCTGCAGCACGCGCAGCACTTCCTTGTCGCCGGCGAACAGCGCGACGGCTTCGCTCACCGTCAGTTCGAGCACATCGGCGACGCTCAACTGACGATCGCCGCGCTCGATCTTCACTTCGAGGATTTCCGCGCGATAACGGCGTCCGTCGCAATCGGGGCAACGCAAGTAGACATCGCTCAGGAACTGCATCTCGACGTGCTCGAAGCCCGAGCCGCCGCACGTCGGGCAGCGTCCATCGCCCGAGTTGAAGCTGAACATGCTCGCGCTATAGCCGCGCTGCAACGCGAGCGGCGCCTTCGCATAGAGCTTGCGAATTTCGTCGAACGCGCCGACATAGCTCGCCGGATTCGAGCGCGCCGTGCGGCCGATCGGCGACTGATCGACGAACACGACGTCGCTCAAATGCTCCGCGCCCTTCAGGTCGCGATACGCGCCGGGCGCTTCCGTCGCCTTGCCGAAGTGACGCATCAGCGCGGGCGCGAGCACGTCCTGGATCAGCGTCGATTTGCCCGAGCCCGATACGCCCGTCACGCACACGAGACGTTGCAGCGGAATGTCGACCGTGACGTCGCGCAGGTTGTGATCGCTCGCGCCTTCGAGCGTGAGGCGCGGCGTGTTCGCATCGACGACGCGGCGATTCCAGTTCGACGCATGCGCGACATGCTTGCGGCCGCCGAGATACGCGCCGGTGAGTGTGTCGGTGACTTGAATGTCGTCGGGTGCGCCGTCATAGACGATCTGCCCGCCGCGCTCGCCCGGACCCGGTCCCATGTCGATGAGACGATCGGCCGCGAGCATCACCGACGGATCGTGCTCGACGACGACGAGCGTATTGCCCGCGTCGCGCAGACGATGCATCGCTTCGACGATGCGGTTCAGATCGCGCGGATGCAAACCGATGCTCGGTTCATCGAGCACGAACAGCGTGTTCACGAGCGACGTGCCGAGCGCGGTCGTCAGATTGATGCGCTGCACTTCGCCGCCGGACAGCGTGCGCGACTGGCGATCGAGCGTCAGATAACCGAGACCGACATCGCAGAGATATTTCAGGCGCGTGCGGACCTCGGCGTGCAAGAGCTTGAGCGCTTCGTCGAGCAAGGTCGATGGCAGCGTCAGCGAATCGAAGAAGCGGCGGATGCGCTCGATCGGCATCAGCATCAGATCGTGCACTGTGAGGCCCGGCAGCGCTTCGAGTTGCGCGCGCGTCCAGTCGACGCCTTCCGGCATGAAGCGATCTTGCGGCGCAAGCACTGCGTCGGCCTGTTCCTTCGTGCCGAGACGCCACAGCAGCGATTCGGTTTTCAGACGCGCGCCGGCGCACACCGGACACGTCGTATAGCTGCGATATTTCGACAGCAGCACGCGGATGTGCATCTTGTACGCCTTCGACTCCAGATAATCGAAGAAACGCTGCACGCCGTACCACTGGTTCTGCCACTTGCCCGTCCAGTCCGGCGAGCCCTTGATGACCCAGTCGCGCTCCTGCTGCGTGAGATCCTTCCACGGCACGCCGAGGCGAATGCCCGCCTTCGCGCCGTAGCGCACGAGATCGTCCTGGTTCTCTTTCCACGCGGGCGTCTGCAATGTCTTGATCGCGCCTTCGCGCAGCGTCTTCTTTTCATCGGGGATGACGAGACCGTAATCGACGCCGATCACGCGTCCGAAGCCGCGGCACGTCTCGCAAGCGCCATACGCGGAATTGAACGAGAACAGCGCCGGCTGCGGATCGGCGTAGCGCAGATCGCTTTCCGGGCTGTGCAGGCCGGTGGAAAAACGCCAGATCTCCGGCTCGCCTTCGTCTTTCAGCACATAGACGTCGACGCGGCCCGTGCCGCGCAGCAACGCGCTTTCGATCGCCTCCAGCGCACGCGAACGCTCGATGTTCTGCAAGCGAAAACGATCCGCGACGACATCGAGCATCTGCCGTTTGCCGCTTGCGGTTTCGACGTGGCGTTTCGCCTGCACGCGCGTATAGCCGCTCGCGGAGAGCCACTGCTCGACCTCCTCGTCGCTCGCGGTGTCGGGCAATTCGACCGGAAACGTGATCGCGAGACGCGGATCATCGGCCCGCGTGCGTTCGAGCAGTTCGGCGTAGATCGTCTCGGGCGTGTCGTGACGCACGCGATGCGACGTCTTCTTGTCGAAAAGTTCGGCGGCGCGCGCGTAGAAGAGCTTCAGATGATCGTTCAGTTCGGTCATCGTGCCGACGGTCGAACGCGAACTGCGCACCGGATTCGTCTGGTCGATGGCGATCGCGGGCGGCACGCCGTCCACGCGATCGACCTGCGGACGGTCCATCCGGTCGAGAAACTGGCGCGCGTACGCGCTGAAGGTTTCGACGTAGCGCCGCTGGCCTTCCGCGTAGAGCGTGTCGAACACGAGGCTCGACTTGCCGGAACCGGACGGGCCGGTCACGACCGTCATCTGGCCGGTGTGCAGGTCGAGATCGAGATTCTTGAGGTTGTGCTGACGTGCGCCGCGAATGCGGATTGCGTTATTCGATGCCAATTTTTCAACCGGTTCAATGAGTTAGGCGGCATCCTCGAAGTGTTCGACGAGGTCGCACGAGTGTTCGGAAGTGCGTGGCCGCCATAGCGATCAGTACTGTACACGCATACAGTGTTTGCCGCCAAACGTGTCGGAAGTGTCCGGTGACACTGCGCAAGGCGCTCGCCTGCTCGGCGATCACTTCAGATGTTCGATGACCGCATCCGCGACGGCATCCGGCGCCTCGCGCAGCGGAAAATGCCCGGCGCCATCGATAACGACGCGCCGATAGCCCGCCGTGAAGTAGCGCGCTTGGCCTTCCGAGCTCGCCGGTTCGTCGCAGGCGTCCGCGCCGCCTTGAATCATCAAGGCCGGTACGCCGATGCGATCGATCGTCGCAAGCCGCGCGTACAGATCGGCGAGCGCCGGATCGGACGGCTGATCGCTCCGCCAGCGCCGGCGATACGCGTTCAGCGTGATCGGCACCCAGTCGGGATTGTCGAATGCGCGCGCCGTCGCCGCGAATTCGGCTTCGTCGAACCAGCCGGGCGGCGACCATGTGTCCCACTGGATGCGCGCGAAGCCTTTGGGATCGGCGGCGACGGCGTCCGGGCCGCCGTCGAGCGACATGAACCATTGGTACCAGAAGCGCCGCGCCTGCGAGAAGTCGGGCAATTCGAAGACGCCGCGCGGCTGATACGCCAGCGCGAGCGCGGCCATGCGGCGCACGCGCTCGGGAAACAGCGTGGCGATCGTGTAGGCGGCGCGCGCGCCCCAGTCGTGGCCGACGACATCGAAGGTGGCGATGCCGAGCGCATCGGCGAGATCGACGGCGTCTCGCGCGAGCGCGACGCCCGAGCCGTCGCGCACGGCGTCGTCGCGCAGGAAACGCGTGCCGCCCGCCCCGCGCAACTCCGGCACGACGGTTCGATAGCCGGCGTCGTTGAGCCGCGCGGCCACGGCATTCCACGCGCGCGCCGCATCCGGCCATCCGTGGATCAGCAGCACGACGGGCGCGTCGGCGGGACCGGAATCGGCGTAAGAGATATCGAGCGTCAGCGTGCGCGCGTGGCGTGCGAAATCCAGCATGGCGAGACTCCTCGAAAGCGAGGAGTCATTCTAGCGAGCAGTGAAAACACGCGCTCGGCGCGCTCACGCCCCGATCAACACCCCGCTCCTGATCGCCTTCTCACCCGTTACGCGTCCCATCGGCGCGCCCGCGTACACGAAGCGGACCGCGCGTCGCATGTAGAACACGCCGTCGTTGGCCGTCGTGACGGTCGTCACCGAGTCGGTGACCGGATCGACGATATCGAACACCGGATCGCCCGCTTGCAGCCGCGCGCCCACTTTCGCGCGATACACGACGATCCCGCTCGCCGGCGCCGTCAGTTGCTGGCTGCCCGCGAGCGGCGTCGCGGCCTGCGCGAGCGGCGGCGCGTCCTTCGCCTCGCCTTCGATCACGCCGCGCGCGATCAGAAAATCGACGATGGCCTCCGCATCCTGCGACGCCGTGTCGTAATCGACATCGCGCTGGCCGCGATGCTCGATCGTCGCCGCAATGTTCGGCGCGCCGAGCGGCGTTGCATCGCCGAGGCGCTCGCGCAGCTCGTTCCACAAAAGCGCATGAACCTCGTCGAAAGATTGACCGCCCGAATCCGTCGCCAGCAGCACGCCGTTCGCGCCGAGATAGCGCGCGAGCGGCTCGATCGCGGGCCAGCTCGCGGGACTCGTGTAGATGTGCATCGTCGCTTCGAGCGAGCAATGCAGATCGAGCACGACATCCGCTTTCGACGCCAGCCCGAGCAGCGCAAGCCGCAGCGATTCGAACTCGTTCTTCGCGGTCGTTTCGCCGAGCATCTCGACGAGCGCGCCGCGCAGCAGACGCGCGTTGTGCGCGGCATCGCCGGACGATAAGCGCGCGCCCACGCGTTCGATCAGCGCGGCAGCGGACGGCATCGGAAAATCGCGGTTGAAGTTGTGGCCGCTGTTCGCCTCGAAGCGCCCGAGGAATTGCCCGAGCACATGCTGCGACAAGCCGATGGGATTCGCCACCGGCACCAGCACGATTTCGCCGCGCATGCGCCCTTCGGCTTCGAGCGCGGCGAGACGCTGCTTCAAGGTCCACGCGGTGAGCATGGCGGGGGTTTCGTCGGCGTGCAGCGACGCTTGCAGATAAACGCTTTCGCCGTTCGCGGCATCGCCGAAATGAAAGCTGACGAGTTCGCGCGACGTGCCGAGCGTCGTCGACACGAGCGGATGACGTTGAGTGTGCATGTTCAGTCGCCGTAGACGTCGAAATCGAAATACTTGCGCGCGATTCTTTGATACGTGCCGTCCGCGCGCATGTCGCCCACGGCCTTGTCGACCTGGGCCTTCAGCGCCGCATCCTCCTGCCGCAGACCCATGCCGACGCCGTGATCGCCCATCGACAGCGGCTCGCCGACGAACGCGAAACCCGCGCCGCGCGGCGTCTTCAGAAAGCCGTGCTCCGCTTCGACGGAGCCGAGCAGCGCGGCATCGATGCGTCCCGCGGTCAGATCGTTGAGCACGCCGTCCATGCTCTGATACGCGACCACTTCGACGCCGCCCGGCTGCCAGTTCTTCATCGCGTAGGTTTCGAACTGGCTGCCGCTCTGCACGCCGATGCGCTTGCCGCGCAAGCCCTGCGCGCTCGCCGTGAGCGGCGCGCCCTGCTTCGCGATCAGCCGCGAGCGGAACTGGAAGAGCTTGGTGGAGAAAGCGATCTGCTTCATGCGCTTGTCGGTGATCGCCATCGACGACATGATCCCGTCGATCTTGCGGGCCTGCAGCGCGGGAATCATCCCCGAGAACTCGAGTTCGACCCACTGGCAGCGCATCGCGATGCGGCGGCAGATTTCATCGCCGAGATCCACGTCGAAGCCCGCGACGTGGCCATCGGGCGTCTTCACGTCCATCGGCGGATAACCGGGATCGATGCCGAGGCGCAAGGTGTCGGCGTCTTTAGCGTGAACCGGCGCGGCGGCGGCGAGCGCGGCGGCGAGAAAAAGCGTGCTGAGTCTGAGCATGAACGCGGTGCCTCCTGATTGTGGCCACCGATGGTACGGGCCCAAAACGCTCGCAAAAAGAGGCGTTTTGCTTATCATGTTCAGTTTTTGAGATCACCGACGGAGACGCCGAACGTGGATCTGACTCTCACGCAGTTGCGCATGTTCGTCGCCGTCGCCGATGCGGGCAGCGTGCGCGCCGCCGCGCGCCGGCTCGACGTTGCGCAAAGCGGCATCACGCAGCAGTTGCAGAAGCTCGAAGCGATCGCGGGCGGGCCGCTCTTCGAACGCGACGTGCGCGGCGCGCGGCTCACGCCGATCGGCGAGCGCTTGCGTGTACGCGCCGACTTGATTCTGGGGGAATGCCGCAAGACGGAAGACGAGATGCGCCAGTTGCGCGGCGAACTGACGGGTCGCGTCGCGCTCGGACTCGCGGCCGAAGCGACCATGCGGCTTTTTCCCGCGCTGCTGGCGAGCTATCGGGAGCGCTGTCCGCGCATCGATGTGCATCTGACGAGCGCGACGTCGCGGATGCTGACTTCGTGGGTCCGCGACGGCAGCCTCGATTTCGCGCTCGCGCTCATCGCACCGGGCGCGGACATCCACGACATGGAAACGACGCCGCTCTTCGATTCCGACGTCGCGGTGATCGCGCGGCGCGGTCATCCGCTCGCACGTTCGCGCGCACTGGCCGACTTGCAGAACGCCGAATGGGTCAGCACACGCCAGCGCGGCGGCGGCGCGCCGGCCAACAAGCTATCGGCGCTCTTCGAGCACGCGAAGCTCGCGCCGCCGCGCATCGCCGCGACGACCGAAGCGGTCTTCGACACGCTGCATTGCCTTGCGTCGAGCGATTATCTCGGGCTCGAACCCGCGAGCCTCGCCGGACATCCGTTCTTTCGCGAGCACGTCGAGATCGTGCCGATCGCCGAACGTGCCGGGAAAACGCCCGTCTGCCTGCTGCGCCGCGCGGGCGTGCCGCTCACGCCCGCCGCGCAGGAACTCGCGACGATGGCCGTGTCGTACGCCCGGATGCTGCCGACTCAGCGCGATGCGTGACGCGCATGCGAGCCTTTGGACTTCGCGGCCGCGTTCCTGCGGCGCGTCGCCCAGCCCTTCTTCGCGGCTGCCGAGCGATCCGCCGCCGAGCGCCGGCTCGCGGCTGCATGCGTCTGCCGCGACAGCGACTTGTGCGAAGCGGCCTTGGTGCTTTCGCGCTTGAGCACGCGCGTGGACGTTGCCGAGCGCTTCGCCTTCGACTCCGTGCTCGGGCTCTTCTTCGTCCGATGCGCGGCCTTGGTGTCCTGCGCGGCCTTCTTGCGTGTCGCCTCGGACGCCGTGCCCTTCTTCGGCGGCTTCATCTTCACGCCTGAGCGACGCGCCTCGGACAAACCGATGGCGATGGCCTGCTTCGCCGATTTCGCGCCGTGCTTGCCCTCGCGAACGTGATCGATCTGCTCCTTCACGAATGCGCCGGCTTGCGTGCTCGGGGACTTGCCTTCGCGTTTGGCTTTCGCCGCGCGCTCGAGAGTTTTCTTTTCGGGCATGTCGGACCTCCTTGGTGAAGTGGACTTGCCCTGACGAAGCGAGCAACGTGCGTGCCCGCCTCGCCCGAAAACCTTACTGCGTAAGACGCAGCACGCCGAGATTGCCCGCGATCTGCTGGAAGATCTGATTGAGCGTCGTGTTGCTCGGCGCGTGATAGTAGTTGCCGGGGCTCGCGCAGTTCTGCATCGTCGTCTGCGCGCTCACGCTGGCCGTATCCGTTCCGTAAGTGCCGAACGTAATCGAATAGATGATGATGCCGTCCTGCTTCATCGCCGAGCACACCGCGAGCTGGTACGTATTGATGTCGTCGACGGAGCCCATCGAGCCGGGGCCTTTGGGGAACACCGTGCTCGACGTCAGATCCGCGCGGCCCACGCCCGACAATCCGTTGAATGCTTGCGGCGGCATGAAGCCCGTCGATCCGCCCGGATCGTTCTCGCCGTCCGTCAGCACGATGACCACGCGCTGCAAGCCCTGCGTCGTCTCCGGGCGCGGCAAGGACGTGTCGGTCGAAATGAAGCCGTTGCCCGCGCCCGCCACATTGTCCGACCACGACGACTTCAGCATGCGCCAGCCCCACAGGAGACCGGTCGGGATCAGCGTCGAGCCGGCCGCCTTCATGTTGGTGATGGCGGTCGTCAGATCGCTCTGGCTCTTCGTGAGAAAGAGCGCAGGCGCGATGTTGCACGGACCGTTGGTGCCGTAGTTGGTATTGCCGTTCTGATCGTAGGTCGTGGTTGAAGTCGAATTGCTGCTCGAATTGACGTACCACTGGTCGTAAATCGCGGGCGGCGTTGCGCCCGAGTATGTCGTACCGCACGAAGTCGTCACGCTGCCGCTCGTGAGATACGTGAGCGGCGCGCCGACCGTGACGGTCGGATTGCTGTTGATCGTGCAGGTGGTGATCTTGTTCTTCGTCGATTTGGTGTACGTGTAGACCGAGAAGCTGTTCTTCGGCACGTTCCAGAAGAAGGGCCTGAAGTTCGGCGACGACGCCGGCTCGTAGGCCTCCGCGCGCAGGTTGCCGCCCGCGTCGCGCGGCTCGACCGCGCAGCCGCCCCAGCCCGAACCCTTCCAGTTCTTGCTGGCGGTCATCGACATATGCTGGGCGTTGTAGTTGTCGAACAGCGGCGTGATCCACTTGCCGGTGGGCTGCAACGCATTCTTCACGTTGACCATCGTCGTGAACGGCACGAGGCCGACATACGAATCGGTCGTGGACGACTGGAAGATGCTGGTGACGAGATTCTGCGCGGCCGCGCGCAAGCCCGTGATCTTCGTGCCCGCCGTGTAGTCCTTGGTGTTCGCGTAGTCGGACATCGAGCCGGTATTGTCGAGCACCATCACCAGTTCGAGCGTGCTCTTGGGCAGGCGCAGCGCCGCGTTGCTCGCGCTGACGGTCGCCGTGTCGGGATTGGTCTGGTTGTTGCCGCTGTCGGAACCCGTGTCCGTTTTGGCCTTGCCGAAGAAGACCGGCGCGAGCAGCGGCATCGAGCCGGATGCCGAGAGCTTGATGGTCTGCCCCGTCGCGGGCGCGCCCGTCACCGACGCCGAGAAATTCGCGTTGGGCATGTTCAGCGACAGATAGCCGGACGGCATGTTGACGTCGAAGAACGCGCGCGCGTCGGTCTTCCAGTTGGCGAGATCGGCGGGCTTGGTGGTGTCGTAGTGCGCGAGATCCGCGCCCGCCGAGAGCGTCGCGACGTCGAGCGCCATCTGCATGCGCGCCTGCGTCATTTCGTAGTGGATCGAGTCGATGGCCATGCACATCGAGCCGATCATCATGCTCGCGCAGATCGCGAACATCATCGTGACGGCGCCCTCGTCGCCGCACACCAGATTGCGCGCGCTGCGCGCGCTCAGAGGGCCGTGCTGCTTTCGCATTGCGATGTCGACAAGGTCGAGGATGGGTTCGAGAGCGCCAGCACCTGCCCGTTGCGCGGACGAACGAAGACACGCTCGTAGATCGTCGTCTCGCCCGGTGCGCTGCGCCAGAACGGCGCGGTCATCGAGAACGGCGTGTAACGGTAGAAGACTTCGATCGCCACCGCCGAATCGCCGTAGCGGAACGGCCAGTTGCTCGGCACGACCTTCGTCGCCGTGACGCTCGACGTCATGCCCGTCGGCTGCCATTTCGGCTTCGCGCTCCACATGATCGCCGGCGTGCCCTTGGTCTGCGCGAGCGTTCCGCCCATCTGCGTGCAATTGCAGTTCACATTCTGGTCGCAGATCGCCGTGATGATGACGCCGCCCTTGCTGTCGAGCGTGTTCGGCTGCGCGAGCGTGACCGCCGCCGCCCATATCGACGTGAGGCTGTTCGCGTTGGTCGCGTTGTTCTTGTCCGACGTGTCGTCGATGACGTTGCTCATCTGGCCGATCGAATCCGCGAGCGTGAACGCCGTATGCTCGACGAGACTCACGGCGCGCATGTACAGATACAGCTCGGTGAAGCCGAGCAGGATCAGCAGCATCACGGGCACGACGATCACGAATTCGATCGTCACGGCGCCGCGCTCCGAGCGCATGAGCCGTTTCGACACCGAGCGCGCGCGTCGCGTGACGGCCGCCGCGAACAGGGATCGCATCGTTGCGCTGACGGGCTTCATTTTTCGTTCTGCACGAGATAGTTGCGTTGGAAGGTCATCGAGTTGATGCCGAAGAGCTTCGGAATGCCCGAGAAGGTCGGCATCGTCACCGTGATCTGGTAGAGCACGACATCGCCGAAGCCGCCCATCGTGTCCTCGTAGTTGCCTGCGGAAATATCGTTGTACGAGTCGTACGCGTAGGTCTTGATATCGACGGTGCCGTTGATGTTCTTCCAGCCGCCGAGAATGTTGTTGACGATGCGCGCCGCCTCCTGGCTGCGCGTGCCGCTCGACGGATCGGTCGTCGTGAGCCCCGCGCGCGAGGCCTGCTGCGCCGCGTATTGCACGGAGGCGTCGACGATCATGTCGAGCGCGACTTCGACCGTGCCGAGAATCAGGATGAACAGCACCGGCGCGACGATCGCGAACTCGATCGCCGATACGCCGCGCTCGTCGCGCGCGATGCGCTTCCAGAAGCGGCGGTTTCCGAGCGACCGCGCGCGCAAGATCATTTCACGCTCGCCGTCTGGACCTTGGGCGTCGCGATCGCGGAGACGGCGACGCTCTTCGACGGCTGCGCGCTCGTCTGTCCGTCGCGCTCGCGCTGCAGTTCGTAGTAACGCAGGTTGTCGCGCACCGACGCCTTCGGCAGATCGCGCGACAGGATCGCGGCGGCGGCTTCATCGTTGCCGAGCAGGCCGTACGCGAGCGCGAGATTCTGGCGCGCTTGCGGCGGCGCGGCGGGAAAGCGCGTCACGTCGAGCAGCACGTTCGCGCCCTGACGCGGATCGCCCGACAGCGTGAGCGAAAGACCGAGATTCAGCGACAGCATCGGATCGCCCGGATTCGCGATCAGCGCTTCGCGCAGCAGCGCTTGCGCGTGCGCGTGATCGCCGGAGAGATCGAGCGCCGCGCCGAGGCCCGCGCAGGCGAGCGGATCGTTCGGCGTGATCGCGAGCACGCGATGATACGTCGCGATGGCGTCGGCGAAACGTCGTTGATGAATCGCCACGCGCGCGATGCCGATGAGCGGCGGCGTCGCCTTCGGATCGATCTGGCTCGCGCGCTGATAGTAGACGCCCGCGCGCGTGAAATCGCCGACGCCGTACAGCGTGTTGCCGAGACCCGTCAGGCCGGGCACGGACTTCGGATCGGCCTGCACGATCTTCTCGTACAGCGAAGTCGCGAGCTCGAAGTTGTTCGATTCGAGCGCCGTGTCGGCGATGCGCAGTTCGCTCATCGTGCTCGGCGCGGAGTTGCGCAGCACGGGGCGCGTTTCGGTCGCCTGGCGCACGGTGGTCGTGCAGCCGGTGGCGGCCAGCACGAGTGCGAGCATGGAGGCGAGTGCCGCGATACGCGCGGTGCGTTGGAAGGATGGCTTCATTTATTTCCCGCGATGAACGCAAGCAACTGAATGACGGCAGGGCCCGCCGCGATCGAGATGATGGCGGGCAGAATGAACAGCATCATCGGCACGACCATCTTCGGCGCGAGCTTCGCGGCCTTCTCTTCGAGCGAGACGATATGCGCGAGACGCTCGGTGCGCGACAGCGTGCGCAGCGCCTGCGTGATGGGCGTGCCGTAGCGCATCGACTGCGTGAGCGTCGAGATGAGCGCGCGAATCGACGGCAGATCGATGCGCTCGGCGAGATTGTTGAGCGCGCGCGTGCTGTCGCCGGATAGCTTGAGCTCGTCGGCGGCGAGCGCGAATTCGTCGGAGAGCGGCGGGCAGATCGTCTTCAGCTCGTTGGCCACGCGCCGGATCGACACGCCCAGGCTGTTGCCCGCGTTCGTGCAAATGACGAGCAGATCGAGCGCATCGGGCAGGCAGCCGGCCATCATCTTGCGGCGGCGCGACGCCCGGAACGCGACAACGTACTCCGGCAGGATCATGCCGACGATGAACACCATCAGCATCGCGATGCCGCGTGCGGCCGGATACGCGCCGACCATCGGAATGCGCGAGCCGAGCATCACGGTGGCCGCCGCGCAGGCGAGCCCGCAGAAGAATTTCACCGCGAGCAGGATCGACACCGCGAGGTTGCTGCGATAGCCGCTGCGCACCATTTCCTTCTGCAGCTTGAGCCGATATTTCGCATCGAAGAACGGGATCTTGTCGCCGATGCGCGCGAGCCGGCGCATCACGCGCTCGCCGCGCGTCATGGTATCGCCGTCGTCGTCCGTCGCGACGTTGTCGGAGCGGTGCGTGGCCGCGGCCATGCGCGCGCGCTCCGCGATGCGCCCGCGCGTGCCGCCGTGCTTGGTCATCCACCAGATGGCGAGCGCGGCGAACAGGCCGAACAGCATCAGCAGATTGATGAGCGTTTCGAACTGGTTCTGGTTCATCGCGAGGTATCGAGTTTCGACATCTTGCCGATCACGATCAGGCCCACGACGATGGAAATCACGCCGAACGTGAGCACGTTGTTACCCGAATCGGTGTTGAACAGCACCATCAGATAGTCGCGGTTGAGCGCGTACATCGATCCCATGATGACAACCGGAATCGCCGCGAGAATCTTCGTCGTGATGCGCGCCTCGCCCGTCAGCGCCTTGGTTTTCTGGCGAATCTCGCGGCGCGTGCGAACGATGCCCGACAGGTTTTCCAATGTCTCGCCGAGCTGGCCGCCGGTTTCGCGCTGCAGCAGCAGACATACGCAGAAGAACGAAAAATCCGCGATCTCGATGCGCCGCATCGCCACCGCGAGCACTTCTTCCAGATCGAGTCCGACCTGCAGCGAATCGGCCATCAATTGGAACTCGCTCTTGAGCGGCTCGCGGCATTCGCTCGCCGCGCTGCCGATCACCTGCGTCACGGGCACGCCCGCACGCACCGCGCGCACGATCATGTCGATGACATCGGGGAAGCCGTCGAGAAAGCGCTTGCGAAAACGCTCGACGAGAAAGCGGTACGACTGGGTCAGCGCGAGCGCCGGCAGGCCGATCGACACGAGCGGCGGCAGAAAATCCGGCATCGGCGCGAAACGGTTGACGATGACGGCGACGAGCTCGCCCGCGAGCGTCGCGACGATCACGATACGAAGGCCGTTCGCGCCCGCGACCGTGCGCAGGCGCGCGAGGCGCGGCCCGGTCCAGCGCGTGAAAGCGTTCTCGTGGCGATTGACGTGGAAGATGTCGAGATCGTGCTTGCTGGCCTTCGCCACGTTCGCGCCGCGCCCGGCGAACGATGTCTGCATGCGTTGGCGGATGCGCGACGGCGGCTGATTGTTGCGCATGTCCTGCACGATGACGACCATCACGCCGAGCAGCATCACGCAGACGAACGAAGCGACGGTGATGAGATTGACGAGGTTCATGGCTTCATCGCTTCCAGAAGCGCATCTTCGAGGCCGTAGTACGCGGCGCGCTGCGCGAAGGCCGGACGCACGGCGGCGGTTTCGAAGACGCCCTTCACTTCTTCGCTGTAGGCGCTCGCGTCGTAGCGGAACGTGAACAGATCCTGGGTGATGATGACGTCGCCTTCCATGCCGACGAGCTCGGTGATGCGCGTCACGCGCCGCATGCCGTCGCGCATGCGCTCGATCTGCACGATGAAATGCACGGCGCTCGCAATCTGACGGCGGATCGACAAGAGCGGCAGGTTGCCGTTCGCCATCATCACCATCGATTCGAGACGCGTGATGCCGTCGCGCGGCGTGTTCGCGTGGATCGTGGTCATCGAACCGTCGTGGCCGGTATTCATCGCCTGCAGCACGTCGAACGCTTCGGGGCCGCGCGTTTCGCCGAGGATGATGCGGTCCGGGCGCATCCGCAGCGCATTGCGCACGAGATCGCGCTGCGTCACGGCGCCGAGACCTTCGGCATTCTCCGGCCGCGTCTCCAGACTCACGACGTGCGGCTGCACGAGTTGCAGTTCGGCCGCATCCTCGATCGTCACCGTGCGCTCGCCGTGGCCGATGAAATGAGACAGCGCGTTGAGCAGCGTCGTCTTGCCCGACCCGGTGCCGCCCGACACGATGATGTTGAGGCGGCATGTGCTCGCGAGCTTGAGCACGGTCGCCATTTGCGCGGACAGGTTGCCCTGCGTCGCCATGCGATGCAGCGTGATGTTGCGCTTCGAGAACTTGCGGATGGAGATCGACGCGCCGTGGATCGCGAGCGGCGGCAGCACGACGTTTACCCGGCTGCCGTCGGCGAGACGCGCATCGACCATCGGACTGCTTTCGTCGACACGACGTCCGACGCCCGCCGCGATGCGCTGCGCGACGTTGACGACGTGCGCGTTGTCGCGGAACTTGCAGTTGGTCAGTTCGAGCCGGCCGTGCCGCTCGACCCAGACCTGATCGGGACCGTTGACGAGCACGTCGGTGATGGTTTCATCGGCGAGCAAGGGTTCGATCGGGCCGAGACCGAACATGTCGTTCAGCAGCTCGCCGACGATCTGCACCTGCTCCGCGATCGTGACGTTCAGGCGCTCGCGCTCCGCGACATCGAGCACCAGCGTTTCGACCGCGGGCTTCATCTGCTCGCGCGTCTTGCCGACGGCCGCCGACGGATTCATCGCCGCGAAGACGCCCGCGCGGATCGTCTTGAAGAGATCGGAGCGCACGAGCGCTTCGTTGCCGTCCGGCTGCTGCGAGCGCACGGGCGTAGGCGCGGGCGCGGCGGCCTGCTTCTCGACGAGCGAAAGCGGCGGCGCCTCACCTTGCGGCTGTCCGTTCGCGCCGTCGCGGGAATCGGACGGCGGCTCCGCGCGCACCTGCTTTTGCCCGAACATCACGCCCTCCGGAGCTTGAACTTGCTCAGGAACGAGCGCTCGACCGTCGCGTGCTGGCCGGTGAGGTCATTGGCGATGCGCGCGATAGTCTGCGTGAAGCCGTTCTGCGCGCGCTCGACCGGCGCTTCGCCAAGGTTCTCGGCGGTCGCGAGCGCTTTCGGCTCGAACTGCACTTCGTGCAGCACGGTGCGGCCGATCGCCGTCATGAAATCCGTTTGCTGCACCTTCCCTGCGGCCGCCGCGTTCGGATTGTTGAGCACCACGGAAGTCGGCGGATTGTTGTCGCGATCCTCGATGTAGCGCAGCATGCGGATCGTCTCGCGCGTCGCATGCACCGAGCGGTCCGCGACGAGATACACGCGCGACGCGTGATCGAAGGCTTCGGCGGCGAGCGGGCCGTTCGGATCGCCGATATCGAGAATCACGTAGTGGAAGCTGTCGCACAGAAGCTCGACGACGCGGCGCAGCGCGCCCGGCTCGAACTGCTTCGTCGTGCCGTAGTCGATATCCGCCGACAGGATGAACAGGCGGCTGCCGTTCGAGACCAGCGTGCGTTCGACATATTGCGGATCGAGACGATGCACGTTCTGCAGCACGTCGACGAGGCCGTTGTTGCTCTGCGTGCCGAGCATGCTGTTGGCGGCGCCGCCGCACATCTTCAGGTCCACGTACGCCACGCGGCGATGCGTGTCCTCGGCGAGATAACGCGCGAGATTGAGCGCGAGCGTCGTCACGCCGACGCCGCCGCGCGCGCCCGCGAACGCGATGGTCTTGCCGGCGCGCGCGAGCGTCACCGGGCTCACCTTGCCCTCGGAGACGTTGACGGTGCGCTTGAGCAGCTCGACCGTCAGCGGCTTGACGAGATAGTCGCGCACGCCGATCTTGAGCAGGCTGCGGAACAGGCCGACGTCGTTGCGCTCCCCGATCGCGACCACCTGCACCGAGGGCTCGCACACTTCCGCGAGACGGCCGAGGTCGGAGAGCGGCATCACCGATCCTTCCAGATCGACGAGCAGAAAGAGCGGCGATCGCTCGATCTTCGACAGATGCGCGATGGCGTCGTCCACGTTGCCGACGGCGATGTGAACGTGCGGCATCGCCTGTTCGAGCACGAAGCTCTTCAGGACCTGCTCGGTCTTGCGGTCCGCCACGAACGCGATGAAGTCGGCGATCCGGACGCCCTGCTTGCCTTTGAAGAAGCTGATCTCGGTGGTGCTCATGTTCTCGGTCCGTGAAGGCGCTAGTTCGAATCGCGCGTCGACGACTTGTCGAGCTGGAGGACGTGGCCGGTTTCGTAGCGGCGCATCGCGCTGGCGGCGGTCGCGCCGTCGGCGGGGCCGAGCGGCTGCGGCGCGACGATATCGGCCGGACGCGCGAGCTGCGCCGCGAGATTCGTGTAGGTCGCGCAGCCCCATTGCATCGACGGGCGCTGCCTGCCGGCATCGGAGAGAACGGGCGGGCGCGAGAGCGCCGCGCAATCGGGCGGCACGGCGCCGGTGCCGTCATAGCCGATCACCGATTCGTTGGGCATGTTGCGCGGCGGGTGGAAACACCCGGACAGGCCGCACGCGAGCGCGAGCAGCACGGCGAGGGTCGAGACGCGGGTCGGGCGAAGTGCGAGTTTCATGGCTGGGCGCTCAGTAGACGTAGCCCGCCGCGCCGACGAGACGCGGTTCGGATGCGGACGGCTGCGCGCCCGCCTTGCGCTGGAAGCTGTATTCGACGTCGCTCGAAGGCGAGATCAGCGAATCGAGCGGCGAACGCAGCTTCGCGGGATCGGTCGGCTCGACGAGATACGGCGTCACCATGATGACCAGCTCGGTCTTGTTGTTCTGGTAATTCGACGACGAGAACAGCTTGCCGAGCACCGGAATCGAGCCGATGCCGGGAATCTGCGAAACGATGTCGGTGGTATTGCTCTGCAACAGCCCGCCGATCGCGAAGCTCTGGCCGCTCGCCAGCTCGACGGTCGTATCGGCGCGGCGCACCGAGAGGCCCGGCACGGTCACGCCGCCGGTCGTCACGCTCGCGGTCGAATCGATCTGGCTCACTTCCGGGCGCACCTTCAGGCTGATGCGGCGTTCGTTGAGCACGGTCGGCGTGAAGTCGAGCTTGACGCCGAACTGCTTGAATTCGACCGAGATCGCGCCGTTGGTCTGCGAGACGGGAATCGGAAACTCGCCGCCCGCGAGGAAGCTCGCGGTCTGGCCGGACATCGCGACGAGATTCGGCTCGGCGAGCACGGTGAGCAGGCCTTCCTGATTCAGTGCGTCGATGAGCGCGCGAATGTCCGTATTGCCCGCCTTGAAGCCCGCGAGAACGGAGAACGCGTTGTTGGACGGCAGGTTGATCGGATACACGACGCCGCCGTTCGAACCGACGATCGGCTGGCTCAGATTCTGGATCGCGCGGCCCGCGAAGAGCCCGCCGAGCCAGTTGCCCGAATTGCCGAGCGCCTGCCAGTTGATGCCGAGCTGCTGCGTCACGTTGCGGTCCACTTCCGTGATGCGCACGCGCAACTGCACCTGCAGCGGACGGTCCACCGTCAGGCGGTTGATGAGCACTTCCTTGTCGGCGAGAAACGGCGTCAGCGCCTGCACGATCGCATCGGCATCGCTGGAAGTCGGCACCTGGCCGGAGACGAGCAGCGAGCCCTGGCCCGAGCTCGTCTGCAGGTTCAGGTTCGGAAAGCGCGCGGCGAGCATGTTGCGCACCGAGAGCATGTCGCGCGCGACGACCACGGTGCGCTGAAGCAGCGTCTTGTTGCCCGGCCCGAGCACATACAAGGTCGTCGTGCCGTTCTTCTTGCCGAGCACGAACACGGTCTTGGGCGAAGGCACATGCACGTCCGCGATCGACGGGTCGGCCACGAACACCGAAGTCGCATCCTCGGGCAGGCGCAGCATCGTGCCCTTGCCCGCGTCGAGCGTAAGCGGGCCGAGCGTGACGGCGGCGTCCGCCGGCGCGGCGAGCGCGGTCCGCGCAGACGCCGCGGCGCGCACGCGAGTCTGCTGCGCGAGCTGCATGGCGGGCGCGGCGTCATCGCCGGGCTTCGTGGACATGACCGGCTGCGCCGCCGCTACGGACCCCGCCAGCAGCGCGCCGGCGCACGCGAGCGCGATTCGTGCGTTCCGCACGGTTCGCGCGCTCCGTCTTTCGATGCTGCTGAAGTCCAACTGCGTTCTCATGAGATTCGATCCTGGCACTGTGCTGCCGTGACTTGATGCTGCTGCTCCATATCGGCGCCGCGTTCGGCCGCGGCGGACGATGCTCATCGGGCCGGCACGCTGGGAATCGGCGGCGCGGCGTCCGACGATCCGCCGACCTGCGCGACCGTCGCACCGGCTTCGCCCTTCTCCGATCCGCGATAGATCGTGACCGGACGCGCGGGCGCCGCCACGCGAACCGGCGCGCTGACCTGCGTCTGGCGCGAGCGCGGCAGATCGCGGACGGCGCGCGAGATGTCGCCGGCCCAGATCGGCGCGTGCTGCGCGGACGATGCAGGCGCCGCCGCAGTCGCCGATGCGTTCGGATCGCGCTTGTCGGTCGCGAAGCTGCGCAGCGCGAGCGAAAGGGAACCGAGGCGCGCCGCCACGGCGACGACCTCGCCCATGCGCGGCGTCACTTCGAGCGTCACGGTGCGGGCGCGCGCGATGGGCTCGCTGCTGTCGCCGTTGTTCTTGGGCCGCTTGATCTCCGAGCCGACGGCCAGCACGCGTACGTGCTCGACCACGGTTTCGCTCGATACGGCCATGTCCGGCGAATCGGTGCGGCGCTCCATTTGCTGCGTCAGCAACAGATCGACGTAATCGCCCGGCTGAATCAGACCTGCGTTGCCGGAGACGTCATCGACCGCGACGGACACGGCGCGCATGTCGGGCTTGAGCGTCGCGGCGAGAAAGCCGGGTGCGTTCGGCAAAAAGACATCGGCCGCGGTCAGCACCGCGCCGCTCGCGGCCGGATGGCGCAGCAGCGCGCCCTTGAGGTCGGGCGCGTTCTGCGCGCCCGAAATGATCGCGTTGGGCGGAATCTGGTTGGCGGGCATCGCCTTCCACGCGAGGTCTTCGTCGCGCAGAAGCAGGCCTTGGGGCAGATCAGCGGCGCTCACCTGCACCTTCTCGGTCGTCACGGGCTGATTGGCCTGGCGCGAAGCGCTCGCGACCACGACGCGCACGATGAGCGCGATGAGCAGCGCGCCGATCAGAAGCATGGCGAACTTGATGATGTTGGACATGAGCGCGCCGTCCTATCGGATCGCAAAGAAAGGCATGAGCGCCGGCAGCACGATCACGAGACCGCCGCCGAGCGCGAGGGCCACGCCGTACGGAACGCCGCGCGCGCCGGAGAACATCGCGAGCGCTTTCATGGGCATGAACCGTTGCACGGGGGCCATGTGGCGCGTCGCGAGGCTGATGAGGGACACGACGGTCCCGATCACGGAAATCAGGGTTAAGGCGGGCAAGGACAAAGCGAGTCCGGCCCAGAGAAAAATCACGGAGGCGAGTTTCGCATCGCCTCCGCCCAGCATTTTCGCCGCGAACAGCACGGCGCAGACCAGGAATACGCCAATCGCGAGCAGCAGATGCACGATGACATCGTCGACCGGCATGCGGCGCGCCAGCGCGTCGGCAAAGAAGAGCGCCCCGACGACCAGCACGATTTTGGTCGGCAGGCGTCGGGAGCGCACGTCGATGACCGCGAGCCAGAGCAGCACGCAGAGCACGATCAGGCGGATGGCAAGAGACAAGAGCTGCACGTTGGTCTCGTTGTTGTGTGGGCGCGAGCCCTTTAGCTGCCGCTACCGGTGCTTTGTGCCGACGAGACCTTGCTGAACAGGCTCGAGAACATCGAGCTGACACTGGTGCTGAACGTGCTCGCCATCGCGCCGAGCGCCAGCACGACGATGCCGGCCAGGACTGCATACTCCATCGCGCTGACGCCGCGCTCATCGCGCACGAATGCCTTCATCAGTTTGCGCATTTTTCTTTCCTTCAAGGGTTTAGGTAGGTGTGGGCCCGGCAAAAGGAATACCGGGCAGGACCCATCCTAGCCATTTTGGGAAGGAATAACTTCGCGAATTAAAGCCTGAAATGGCCTCTTTCCGAGGTTTAGAAAAACGATGCGCGCGCCCTTTGTCGGCAACAATCCGAAATACTTTAGAGAGTGGATTTTTTCTTTTTTTATTTTTAACCAATCGACAAGACGGGCGCCCTATCGTTTTAAGCAGATCCCGCAAACTTTAGAGAAACCGTTTACTGATGTCTGGCGAAATGCGCTCGTAAGAAACGGCTCGACAAAACCTGAGCGATCCGGAGCCAAGCGCGCGGCGCAGCGCGAACCGCGCCGCCGCGAAAACGCAAGATTACCTTTTATTACCTGCTTTTGTCACGCAGTTTGCGCAACTCGCAAGATTATTATCCAAGGGCCCCTCTTTCATGCCTTTCCATGCAAGCTTTATCCATCGCGCTTCTCGTCTTGTGGAAAAGAAGGCATGTCGATATCGCTGCTTGCCGAGCGGAAATTATCGCGCGCTTCTTGCGCGAGCTTTTCATAACGCTTGCGAAAAACCGTAAGTTCCTTTTCATCGAGCTCTTCGAGATCGAGCAGCGCGTTATGCGCCTTGTCGATTGCGCGAATCAGTTCGTCGAGCTTGATCTGCATCGCTGCGGTGTCGCGGTTCTGCGTGTTCTGGATCAAGAACACCATCAGGAAAGTGACGATCGTCGTCGACGTATTGATGACGAGCTGCCATGTATCGCTGAAGTGAAAGAGCGGTCCCGAGACGGCCCAGACGATCACGAGCACCACGGCGATGACGAAGGTCGATGCGCGGCCCGCTAATTGCGCGAGCGCATTCGAGAACCTGAGAAACCACGAAGTCTTCATTCGGCGTCTCCTGAGCTTGAGGATCTGCTACGGGGCGCGGCTAGAATACCGCTTGTGAACACGAAGCCCAAACCCATCGATTTCTACGCGCCGTCCGAGATCGTCGCGCAACGCCTGATCGGCGCGATCGTGACCGTCGACGGTATCGGCGGCCGCATCGTCGAAACGGAAGCGTACGACCGCGAAGATCCGGCCTCGCATAGCTTCTCCGGTCCGACGCCGCGCAATGCAGCCATGTTCGGGCCGCCCGCGCATGTCTATGTCTATCGCTCTTATGGCATTCACTGGTGCATGAATTTCGTGTGCCGCGAAGCCGGTCATGGCGCGGGCGTGCTGATTCGCGCGATCGAACCGCTCGTCGGCATCGATGAAATGCGCGAGCGGCGCGGCCTTGCGCCGATCAAACTGCTGTGCTCGGGACCGGGCCGCGTCGCGCAGGCGCTCGGCATCACGCACAAGAACAATGGCATGTCGCTGCTCGAAGCGCCGTTTCATATCGAGCCGCCCGAGGAAGAATGCGCGATCGTTCAAGGACCGCGCATCGGCATCAGCAAGGCGATGGACGTGCCGTGGCGTTTCGGGCTTGCCGGTTCGAAATTCGTCAGCAAGCCCTTTCCGAAGGATTGACGCTTCAGTCAGCCGGACGCAGCTTCTTCACTTCATCGTCCGATGGCTGCACGCTCGCGCCATCGACATAACGGAAGGACGTCATCACGCCCTTGCCGTCTTTCAGCCCGGTTACGCCGACATACGCGCCCATCGTCGATTGATTGTCCTCCTTGCGATACGTGATCGGACCGAACGGCGTATCGACAGGCAAGCCCTTGAATGCGGCCGCGAGCTTGTCGGCGTCGGGCGAGCCCGCTTTCTTCAGGCCGTTCGCAATCGACATCATCGCCGTATAGCCGACGACCGATCCGAGGCGCGGATAGTCGTGATACTTCGCCTCGTAAGCGGCGACGAACTTCTTGTTCGCCGGCGTATCGATCGAATACCACGGATAACCCGTCACGATCCAGCCGACCGGCGCTTCCTTGCCGAGCGGATCGAGATAATCCGGCTCGCCCGTCAAAAGCGATACGACCGCGCGATTCTTGAACAGGCCGCGCGTATTGCCTTCACGCACGAACTTGCCGAGGTCCGCGCTGAAGAGCACGTTGAAGATGCCGTCGGGCTTTGCATCGGCGAGCGCTTGCGTGACCGCGCCTGCATCGATGTTGCCGAGCGGCGTCGCCTGCTCCGCGACGAACTCGACATCCGGCTGCGCGGCCTTCAGCAAGCGCTTGAACGTGGCCACCGCCGATTGCCCGTACTCGTAGTTCGGATAGACGAGCGCCCAGCGCTTCTTGCCGAGTTTCGCGGCTTCGGGCACGAGCATCGCGACCTGCATGTAAGTCGAAGGACGCAGCCGATATGTGTACTTGTTGCCGTCCTGCCAGACGATCTTGTCGGTGAGCGGCTCGGCTGCGAGGAAGAAGATGCGCCGTTGCTTGGCGAAGTCCGCGAGCGCGAGACCCGTATTCGACAGATAACCGCCGAACAGCAATTTCACCTGCTCGCGCGCGACGAGCTCTTGCGCGACGCGCACCGTATCGCCGGGATTGCCGTTGTCGTCGCGCGAGACGACTTCGAGCTTGTTGCCGTTGATGCCGCCCGCCGCGTTGATCTCGTCGAGCGCGAGATTCCAGCCGTTCTTGTACGGCATGAGAAACGCGGGCTGCGCCTTATAGCTATTGATCTCGCCGATCTTGATGGTGTCGGCGTGCGCGGCGAACGCCATGCCCGCTGCGATGGCCGCGATAGTGAAGCGCATTGGCGCCATTGAATCTTCTCCTCTCCGTTTGAATGATCGTTTAAACACCGAGCAACTCGCGGCGCGCGGCATCGTCGCTCGCGAATGCGTGCATCGGGCCTTCATGGCGAATCTGCCCTTTTTCCAGCACATAAACGCGATCGCTGACGAGTTCCGCGAAATGCAGATTCTGTTCCGACAGCAGTATGGCGAGCCCTTCGCGCTTCAGTTCGAGAATCATATCGGCCATTTGTTCGACGATGACAGGCGCGACACCTTCCGATGGCTCATCGAGCAACACGAGGCGCGGATTGCCCATCAGTGTGCGCGATACGGTCAACATCTGCTGCTCGCCGCCGCTCATGCGGCTCGCGCGGCGATTGCGCATTTCGCCGAGATTCGGGAACACGCGAAAGAGCTTTTCGGGCGTCCACGATGGCGCATCTTCGCGCGGCGGCTGCCGACCCGTGTCGAGGTTCTCCATCACCGTGAGATCGCCGAACACGCGGCGATCTTCGGGCACGTAACCCAGCCCCTTGCGCGCGATGCGATGCGGCGCCATGCCCGCGATGTCTTCGCCCATGAACGACACCGCGCCCGATATGCGCGGCAGAAGACCCATGACGGCTTTCATCGTCGTGGACTTGCCCGCGCCGTTGCGGCCCATCAGCGCGACCACTTCGCCTCGTCCGACTTCGAAGCCGACATCGAACAGTATTTGCGCGCGGCCATGGAACGCATTCAACGCATCGACTTTGAGCAGCGTCATGACGATGCCCCCGCATTCAACGCCGCACGCGGCGCATACGATGCGCCCGTGCCGAGATAGACCTCGCGCACGCGGGCATCGTCGCGGATCGCTTCGGCATCGCCTTGTGCGATGAGACGTCCGCGCGCGAGCACGATCAGCTTGTCCGCATGTGAAAAGACCACGTCCATGCTGTGCTCCGTGAACAGCACGCCGATGTTGCGCTCTTTCGCGAGACGCGCGGTGAGCGTCATCAATTCATTGCGTTCCTGTGGCGCCATGCCAGCGGTCGGTTCGTCCATCAACAAGAGCTTCGGATGATTTGCAAGCGCGATAGCAAGCTCGACGCGCTTCACGTCGCCGTATGCGAGCACCGCGCAACTGCGGCGCGCATGCATCGCCATGCCGACGAGATCGAGCAACGCCATCGCTTCGTCTTCCCTCCACGATTCGACGCGCCCGAACGGCCTGTAGGTGCGCCGCTCGCGCGAAAGCAATGCCATCTGCACGTTTTCGAGTACGGTCATCGAATTGAAGGTCGCGGCGATCTGAAACGTGCGCGCGACGCCACGCCGCCAGATATCGCGTGGACGCATGCCCGCGATATCGTGACCGTCGAAGCGGATCGCGCCAGAAGTCGGCTTGAGCTGACCGTTGATCATGTTGAAGCACGTCGATTTGCCCGCACCGTTCGGACCGATCAGCGCGAGCAATTGACCGGCTTCGAGATCGAATGAAACGTCGTCGACGGCGTGCACACCGTCGAACGACTTCGAGAGATGCGCGACGGATAGCAGGCTCATTGCGCCTCCCTGAAAAAGCGCTCGCGCACGAAACCCGCGATGCCTTGCGGAAACGCGATGACGAGCACGAGGATCGCCGCGCCGAGCAGCGCTTGCCAGTAGTCGGTCTGACGCGCGACGGCATCCTGCAGCCAGGTGAACACGCTCGCGCCGACGATCGGACCGGCAAGCGTCTGGATGCCGCCGAGCAGGACCATCACGAGGCCGTCGACGGAGCGGCCGACGCTGATCGCTTCCGGCGAGATGTTGCCCTTCGAGAACGCATAGAGCGAACCCGCGAGCCCGCACACGAGCGCCGCGACGATGAACGCGGCCCACTGCACGCGCGCGACGTTCACGCCGATCGCTTCGGCGCGCAACGGCGAATCGCGACCGGCGCGCATCGCGAGACCGAGCGGCGAGAAAAGCATGCGTCGCAAAAGCCATACGCCGATGACGGCGAAGAAGAGCGTGAGGTAGTAGAACGCGACGGGAGACGATAGCCACGGTGACGGCCAGATGCCCAATATGCCGTTGCTGCCGCCCGTCACGGCATCCCATTGAAAGACGACGGACCAGACGATCTGCGCGAACGCGAGCGTGAGCATCGCGAGATACACGCCCGATAAGCGCACGCAAAACCAGCCGAACACGATCGCGCCGATGCCCGCAATCAGCGGCCCGAGCACGAGCGCGGCTTCCATTGGTAACGCGAATACCTTGAGAAACAGCGCCGCGCCGTATGCGCCGAGGCCGAAGTACGCCGCATGACCGAACGAGTGCATGCCGCCCGGTCCCATGATGAAGTGCAGGCTCGCGGCGAACAGCACCGCGATCATGATCTCGACGAACAGCACGGGCATGTACGGAAACGCAACGGCGGCGAGCGGCGCGAGCGCAAGCGCGATCACGGCGATGAACGCCGCGATCCTCATGTTTCGCGTGGCGGGTAGCAAAGGCCGGTCGGCGGGCGCGGCGGAACGTGCGATCGTCTGCGGACGGCCGAAGAGTCCCCACGGACGCAGCACGAGCACGACCGCCATTACGACGAACTCGGCGACGAGCGTGAACTTCGACAGCGAGAAGCCGACGCCCATGATCGTTATGTTCCCGATGCCGATGCACATCGCCTTGATTTCGGCGATCAATAGCGCGGCGACGAACGCGCCCGGAATCGAGCCCATGCCGCCGACCACGACGACGACGAACGCATTGCCGATGGTCTCGATATCGAGCGAGAGATTCGCCGACATGCGCGGCACCTGCAGCGCGCCGCCGAGTCCCGCAAGCATCGCGCCGACGAAGAACACGCCGGTAAAGAGCCACGCCTGATTGACGCCGAGCGCGCCGAGCATCTCGCGATCCGCGCTCGCCGCGCGCACGAGCGTGCCCCAGCGCGTGCGCGTGAGCGCATACCAGAGCATGAACAGCACAAGCGGGCCGATGACGATCAGCGCGAGATCATAGGTGGGCAACGCATGACCGAGCAATTGCACCGCGCCTTCGAGATGCGGTGCGCGCGGGCCGAACAGATCTTCCGGTCCCCAAAGCCACAGCGCCGCATCGCGAATGATGAGCACGAGCGCGAACGTGGCAAGCAGATGAAACAACTCCGGCGCGCGATAGATGCGCCTCAGCACGCTCACTTCTATTACTGCGCCGATCGCGCCGACCAATAGCGCGGCGCCCGCGATCGACGCCCAGAACCCCGCGACGCTTTCGCCGAAGCGGCTCGCCAGGCTGTACGCGACATACACGCCGAGCATATAGAGCGAGCCGTGCGCGAAGTTGACGATGCGCGTGACGCCGAAGATCAGCGACAGTCCCGAAGCGACGAGAAAGAGCGCAGAAGCATCGGCGAGGCCGTTGACGAGTTGAACGAGCAGGTTGGAGAGCATCGGCTCTGTGAGCATTTCGGCGGAAAGAGCCGACATTATCGATGAATTGCGCAACCTTCTCGTGGCGCGACAGAAACATCCGGCGTGAAAACCACTGGAAAAAACGTATTGACGGCGTTTATGTCTCGTATATGCTCGCTGAAGGGCAATTGTCGGCATGGGCAATCGCTCTGCAAATCCACTCGACCAACGAGTCTTATCGTGAAAGTCCAAAGCCCTCTGGCACGCAGGAGCCATCACTCCCGCGCCGATCGCTGCGGCAAGCTTCCCGATCGCCGCTTCCTGTCGGTTCTGACCGTCCTCTCCCGCCGCTGCGTGCGGCGTCGCAACGCGATTTCCGCGCGCGCGTTCATCGCCGTGCATTGCGTCGGCGCGGCTTCGCTGCTGCCGTAGCGCCTCCTCTCGTTTTCTCCTCGAGCTGCTGTTGGTCCGCGCGCGTGCGCCCGCACGCGTGAACGCGCGCGTCCTGCTTCTTCGCGCATTCGCGATGCATCGCGAAGGCCGTGGACGCGTGCGCCCTATCGAAACGTGAGAACGAACATGGAACGCATCGACGAATTCCTGCGAAAACATCGCATCACCGAAGTTGAAGCGATCATTCCCGACATGGCCGGCACCGCGCGCGGCAAGATCATTCCGCGCAGCAAGTTCGAATCGGGCGAAGCGATGCGCCTGCCGCAAGCCGTGATGATCCAGACCGTGACGGGCGACTATCCCGTCGATGGCAGCTTCACCGGCGTCACCGATCCCGACATGGTCTGCGTGCCCGATCCCGCGACGATCCGCCTGATTCCGTGGGCCACCGATCCGACCGCGCAAGTCATCCACGATTGCGTGCATTTCGACGGCACGCCTGTCGCCATTTCGCCGCGTCGCGTGCTGCGCGAAGTGCTTCATAAATTCGCCGCCAAGGGCTGGCGGCCTGTCGTCGCGCCCGAACTCGAGTTCTTTCTCGTCGACATGAATCGCGATCCCGATCTGCCATTGCAACCGCCGGTCGGCAGAACGGGGCGCGCGGAAACGGGGCGTCAGGCGTACTCGATCGATGCCGTCAACGAGTTCGATCCGCTTTTCGAAGACATCTATGAATACTGCGAGATGCAGGAGCTCGAAGTGGATACGCTGATTCACGAAGTGGGCGCGGCGCAGATGGAAATCAACTTTCTGCATGGCGATCCGCTCAATCTCGCGGACCGCGTGTTTCTTTTCAAGCGCACGGTGCGCGAGGCCGCGCTGCGCCACAAGATGTACGCGACCTTCATGGCGAAGCCGATGGAAAACGAACCCGGTTCGGCGATGCATGTGCATCAGAGCCTCGTCGATGACGAGACCGGCCGCAATCTCTTCACCAATCGCGAAGGCGAACCGACGGGACTCTTCTATAGCTACATCGCCGGCTTGCAGAAATACACGCCCGCGCTCATGCCGATCTTCGCGCCGTATATCAACTCTTATCGCAGGCTATCGCGCTTCATGGCCGCGCCGATCAACGTGCAATGGGGCTATGACAACCGCACCGTCGGCTTTCGCGTGCCGCACTCGTCGCCGCAGGCACGACGCATCGAGAATCGCATTCCGGGCGTCGATTGCAATCCGTATCTCGCGATTGCCGCCACGCTCGCCGCGGGTTATCTCGGCATGACGCAACATCTCGAACCGACCGAACCGCTCGCGAGCGATGGTTATCGCCAGCCTTATCAATTGCCGCGCAATCTCGACGAAGGCCTCACGCTGATGGGCGCTTGCGAGCCGCTTGCCGAAATGTTCGGCGAGAAGTTCGTGCGCGCCTATCTCGCGCTGAAGGAAACCGAATACGAAGCGTTCTTCCGCGTGATCAGTTCGTGGGAACGCAAGCATCTGCTATTGCACGTTTGAAGGAGCCGACAACATGAACGATCGAATCGATTCGACGGCGCATTACCGCGCGCTCGACGCCGCGCATCATCTGCATCCGTTCTCCGATATGGGCGCGCTCAATCGCGCGGGCAGCCGCGTGATCGTGAAGGCCGAAGGCGTGTATCTGTGGGATTCGGAGGGAAAGCGCATCATCGACGGCATGGCGGGCTTGTGGTGCGTGAACGTCGGCTATGGACGCCGCGAACTCGCCGATGCCGCACTGAAACAGATGCAGGAACTGCCTTACTACAACACCTTCTTCAAGACGACGCATCCGCCGATCATCGAGTTATCGGCGATGCTTGCCGATGTCGCGCCCGCGAAGTTCAATCGCTTTCTCTATTGCAACAGCGGATCGGAGGCCAACGATACGGCGCTGCGCGCCGTGCATCGCTATTTGGCAGTGCAAGGACAAACGAAAAAACGCTATGTCATCGCGCGTGCGAATGCGTATCACGGCTCGACGATCGCGGGCGCAACGCTCGGCGGCATGAGCTATATGCACGAGCAGATGCCATCGAAGATGGAGCATGTCGCGCATATCGATCAGCCATACTGGTTCGGTGAAGGCGGCGCGATGAACGAAGAGGAATTCGGCATTGCGCGTGCGCGTCAGCTCGAAGATATGATCGTCGAACTCGGCGCGGAGAACGTCGCCGCTTTTATCGGCGAGCCGTTTCAGGGCGCGGGCGGCGTGATCTTTCCGCCATCGAGTTATTGGCCGGAGATCGCGCGCATCTGCCGCAAGCATGACGTGCTCTTGATCGCCGATGAAGTGATCGGCGGCTTCGGCCGCACAGGCGAGTGGTTCGCGCACGAGCACTTCGGCTTCGAGCCGGATGTCATCACGATCGCAAAAGGTCTTACGAGCGGCTATGTGCCGATGGGCGCCGTCGCGCTATCGGATCGCATCGCGAATGCAATCGTGAATGGCGGCGAATTCAATCACGGCTTCACGTATTCGGGGCATCCGGTCGCGGCTGCAGTGGCCGTGGCTAACCTCAAGTTGCTGCGAGACGAAGGCATCGTCGCGCGCGTAAAGCACGATGCGGGGCCGTACTTTCAAAAGCGATTGCGCGAAGCGTTAAGCGATCATGCGATCGTCGGTGAAATTGCGGGCACGGGGCTCGTCGCCGGCATTCAGCTTGCCGAAGACCGCGCGACGAAGAAGCGCTTTGCCAATGGCGACGATATCGGCACGATATGCCGCGACTTCTGTTTCGCGGGCAATCTCGTGATGCGCGCGAGTCACGATCGCATGTTGCTTTCGCCGCCGCTCGTCGTCACGCATGACGAGATCGACGAAATCGTCGATAAAGCTCGCGCCGCCATCGATGCGACCGCGCGCGCGATCACGCACGCCGCGTAGCGAAGTATTCCGCCGCCATGTGCCTAAACGCCGTGACGGCGGGATTGTCTTGATCGGCACGCCACGCCATGCTCATTTCGGCCTGAACGGCGTTGCCCGCAATTTCCCTGAACTCGACACTGTCGTAATGAAACCGTTGCGACGATGCGGGCAGAATCGATACGCCCAGCCCTGCACGCACGAGCGAAAGAATGGTCGGCGTCTGATCGATGTATTGCGTGAAGTGCGGCTTCACTTCATCGGCGACGAGCATGCTCATGATGCGGTCGTAGAAGTATTTGCCGTGCGTGGGCGAATGCATGATGAAGGGCTGCTCGTGCAACTGCGTGAGTTCGAGCCGGTCGAAACGGCACAGCGCGTGTCCCGCGGGCAATGCGACGATCATCGGCTCGCGGTCGACGAGAAGAAACTCCACTTTCTGCCGCGAAGGCAGCGGCCGCATGAAGCCGAGATCGATCGCGTTTGCCTCGAAGGCTTCGATCTGCGCGACGGAAATCATCTCGAGCAGCACGACGTCGATATCGGGCAAATCGCGCTTCGCAGCGACGAGCAGTTCGGGTATCAGCTCATAGCCCGCCGCGCCCGTGAAGCCAATGCGTACGCGCCCGGTCTTGCCCTTGCTCGCGCGCCTCACGGTGCTTTCGGCTTGCTCGGAAAGATTGAGCAGGCGCGTTGCATCGGCGAGAAACACGCGCCCTTCGGTCGTCAGCTTGACCGTGCGCCCGACGCGCTCGAACAGCTTCACGCCGAGGTTTTCTTCGAGCAGATGAATCTGTCTGGAAAGCGGCGGCTGCGTCATGTTGAGCAGCGCGGCCGCGCGCCTGAAGTTCAGTTCCGTCGCGGCCGCAACGAAGCAACGTACTTGTCCGAGATCGAGCATTCGTAATCGACGTTGAGGTGATGGCCGATCATTATATGTTCGCCCCGGACGCGTTCATGCGCGTGCGTCAGGTCGTGAGGCTGCCTTCGGGGCGCTGTCCCGCAAGAGCCTGAGCGAGACTCGCGAGCACCATCTCGCCCATCGCCGTGCGCGATTCGACCGTTGCGCTCGCGCGATGCGCCTGCAGCACGACGCGATCCATGCCGAACAATTCGGCCGGCACATTCGGCTCATCGACGAAAACATCCAGTCCCGCGCCCGCGATCACGCCACGCGACAGCGCTTCGACGAGATCGCTTTCCTCGACGAGCTTGCCGCGCGCGATGTTGATGAGATAACCGTCCTTGCCCAACGCATCGAGCACGGCCGCATTAACGATGCCCTTCGCTTTATCGGCTGCCGCGGCGAGCACGAGAATGTCGCTCTCGCGCGCAAGCGACAGCAGATCGGGCACGAAGCGATAGTCGATATCGTCCATCGCGCGTACATCGGTATAAGCGATCGGACAACCGAACGCGGCGGCGCGTAGCGCAATCGCGCGGCCCACCTTGCCGAGGCCCACGATGCCCACGCGCTTGCCGCTGAATCGGCGCGACAACGGAATCGCGCTCGGGCTCGGGTTGTTCACCCACTTGCCGGTCTTCACGAAATCGTTGCCGGGGCAGATCTCGCGCAGCGTGGTCAGGATGAGACCGATGGCGAGATCGGCAACATCTTCGGTCAACGCGCCGAACGTACCCGTCACCGGCAAACCGCGCGAGCGCGCGAATTCGAGGTCGACGGCATCGGTGCCGACGCCGTTCACCGCGATCACCTGCAACGCAGGCAAGCGTTCGATGAGATCGTTGGCGATGCCCGTATGTCCGCCGGTAATCACGCCGCGAATCGAAGCGCCGTGTTCGCGGATATACGCGTCCTTGTCTTCCTGCTCGAACAGCCGATGCATCGTATAAAGCGCATTCAGCTTTTCATTGATGGCCGGTACGAGGATGGGATTGAGTTGCAGAATGCTCGGCTTCAATTCGCGTGCTCCATGGTGTTCGTTGCGATTTGGAGCGGATCATGTCTGCTTTCGGCGATAACGTCCAATCCCAAAACGCTATCAATTGATCCACGAATCGACGCATTGCATGCCGCGCTTCGATCGATTCAATCCGGGAATCAGGTAATAGCAATAAAAGATTGGACGCTCTTGTCCACGCTCCCCACAATTCGAAGCATCGGAAGGCACATCGACAATAAAGCCTTGCACATAACATCGGAGACAACAGCGCAATGAACAACGCTGACGGCATCGTCGCTTCCTCAAAAGCGGAACCTGTTGCGGAGAGACACACGAAACACCGCTGGGTCGTGATGGGACTGATCTTCTGCATCTGGGCGATCGCGTGCGCGGATCGCGCCAACTTCGGCATCGCGCTGCCGTATCTGAAGAGGGAATATCACATCACCAATACCGAGGCCGGTCTCATCGTGAGCCTGTTCTCCTTCGCTTATGGCTTCGTGCAGATTCCCGTCGGCCTCCTCTACAAGCGACTCAGCGAAAAGACCACCGGCCTGCTGTTTTCCGTCTTCATGATTCTCACGTCGGTATTCACCGGATTGATGGGCACGACATCGTCGGTGTTTCTGCTGATGGCGTATCGCGTGGGTCTCGGCTTGTCGGAAGGACCGCTCGGCATCGGCTGCACCAACGTCATCAACCGATGGTTTCCCGCAAAGGAAAAAGGCACGGCCACCGGCCTGTGGATCGCGGCATCGAAGCTCGGGCCGCTGATCGTGCCGTCGGTGTGCATCATCGTGATCCAGTTGTGGGGATGGCGCGAGATCTTCTATGTGTTCGCGGTGCCGGGCATTCTGCTCGCCGTCGTATGGATGTTCTTCGTGACGAACTCGCCCAGCGAGAATCGCTTCTGCTCGCCCGCCGAGCGCCGCTACATCGCCGATGAAACGACCGTCGGCAGCAACGGCGGCAAGTCGCTGTCGCGCGCGCGCATGACGCCGATGCCCCGGCTCGACGCTATCAATCGCACGAAGCGCGTGCCGCAGCTCGAAACGATTCGCCAGGTCTTCGGCTCGTGGAATATCTTCGGCATCGCGCTGGGCTATGGCTGCATGATCGGCATCAGCAACATCTTCATCTCGTGGATTCCCACTTATCTCGTGACAGTGAAGGGCTTCGCTTCGGTGAAGATGGGCTTCCTTGCATCGGCGCCTTTCATCGGCGCGGTGACGGGCAACATGCTCGGCGGCATCATCTCCGATCGTCTGCTTGGCGGACGCCGCAAACCGATGATGATGCTCGGCGCGCTCGGCACGATGCTGATGACCTTCCTGCTGATCGATGCGCCCGACAGCGTCGCCTATCTCGGCGCGGCGCTGATGCTCGCGGGCCTGATGCTCGGCATCGGCTTCGCAGGCTACTCCGCGTATCCGATGGGTCTCGCAACCAAGGCCACCTATCCGACGGCGTTCGGCATCGTGAACTCGGTCGGACAAATCGGCGGCGCCTGCGCTCCGCTCGCGGTCGGCCTGCTGCTCGACAGCTATAACTGGACCGCGGTCTTCCTGTACATGGTCGGGACCGCGACGCTGTGCCTGCTCTTGTTGCTCAGCGTGGTCGAACCGATAACCGACTCATCGGAACCGGCGAAATGAAATTCAGTTGATTCGATGATGCTTCGCGCCGCTCCGTGCGGCGCGATTTCTTTCAGAGACCGCCCTCGACCATATCGAGAAGCCGCTCGGCAAGCGGTTCGATCTGCGTGCGCTTCAGCCCCTGCAAAGGGCCTTCGATCAGTAAGAGCGCGAAGCCGTGCACCGCGCTCCATGCTAGATATTCCGCTTCGGGCCGGCGTTTCGCTTCGAGCGCGCCCGCCTCGACCATGTCGTCCAGCGCGCGGCTCAGCAACTCGAACGGATCGAGACCGCCCGGCCCCGCGCCATAGGTTTCCTCGTGTTCCGTCCATTCCGTTTGCGGCGCCGCGAACGCCGTGCGAAACAATCCCGCTTCCTTTTGCGCAAAACGAAGATATCCCGTGCCGATGGCGCGCAAACCCGCGCGCGCCGCATCGGCACGGCGGCGCTTCTTCGGGCGCGACGCGAGTTCCTCTTCCATTGCTTGCGCGACGAATGACAGCGCCGCCGAGCGTACCGCCGATAGCAATTCCTGACGGCTCCCGAAGTGACGATAGGCCGCGTTCGGCACGACGCCCGCCCGGCGCGTGGCTTCCCGCAAGACGATCGCATCGGGGCCGCCTTCGCGCGCGAGTTCGATTCCCGCATCGATCAGCGCGCGTCGCAAATCGCCATGTCGATAGGTGCTGCGCGGCTTGCCATTTGTCATTTTGATTCGTGTGACTTCGATTATGTGGACACTGTTCATTATCTCTGCTACTTTTTGTGGACGGTGTACACAACACAAAAAATAGTTCTGCATCGGTGTTTGCCGTTGCATTGTCACGACGCGGCGGCATCGTATGCGAAAGGAGGTTCGCATGGCGAATACAAATGATCGTACGGATCCGCATGACGATATCGCGCGCATCCGCGAAATGATCGAGGCGTGGCGGCAGGCAGTGCTGGAGAAAGACGTCGATACGCTCGTCAGCCACTACGCGCCGGATGTCGTCGTGTTCGACGTCGTGCCGCCCGCGTCGATCAGGGGCATCGAGCACTATCGCGAGAACTGGCGGCGCTGGTTCGACAGCATGAAAGCCCCGCTCTCATTCGAAATGCGGGAAGTGGAAGTCGCCGCGAGCGGCGATCTGGCTTACGCGCACTCCGTCAACCGCGTCGCCGTGGGCGAACAGGAGGACATCGTGCGCGCGACCGTGTGCTTCAGAAAGATCGATGGCGACTGGCGTGTCGTGCACGAGCACGCATCGGTGCCGCTCATGATGGATATGGACCCTGACGAAACGTCATAACTCAAGGAGCAGTCATGCAAGTGCAACCCTATTTGTTTTTCGAAGGCCGCTGCGAGGAAGCGATCACGTTCTATCGCGAGAACCTGGGCGCGCAAGTCGTCATGATGATGCGCTTCAGCGAAAACCCCGACGCCGGCAAGGCCGAAGCCGCGAGCGGTTGCGGCGTGCCGTCGGGATCGGAAAACAAGATCATGCATGCGGCATTCACCATCGGCGATTCAATGGTGATGGGCTCCGACGGCATGTGCAGCGGCAACACCGAGTTCAAGGGCGTATCGCTTTCGCTCACGGCCGATGACGAACAGCAGGCGGAAAAATACTTCAACGCGCTATCAAACGGCGGCCAGGTGCAGATGCCGATGACGCAAACCTTCTTCGCCAAGCGCTTCGGCATGGTGACGGACAAATTCGGCGTCAACTGGATGGTGCTCGGCGGCGTCGAAGGTCAGCCGCAATAAGCATGCGACGACCGTCCGGCTGGAACGCGGCTTGCGCGCCTTTCATCGCATCGATTCGAAAGGAGGCGCACCATGAGCAACTACGCCGGACGTTCTCAGGAAGACCGTATCGCGCAACGCAAGGGCAATAAGCAGACAGCGCAGGAACAGCCGGGCGGGAACATGGCCGAACCCGGCACGGAGCCCAACAAGGACCATAGCAGCGGCGTGCTGACGGAAGAAGGCAAGCAGGTGTGGCGCACGGGTTCGGGCATCGACGGTGGGGGAAAGACCTGACATCCGTATCGGCCTCTGAAACGTGAAACAATGGCGGGGTGCCAAAAATATCGCATGTACTATTTGCACCTTGACTCATAGGAGCTTTCGATGAGCGCCCCGCGCAAAAACAATCTTTCAGGTTCGGACATGCCTGCTGATGGAGCCGATCGTCCGACCCGCGAGGAAGCCGAAGCCGCTGTCCGTGTTCTGTTGCGCTGGGCGGGCGACGACCCGCGCCGCGAAGGCCTGCTCGATACACCGGGCCGCGTCGTGCGCGCATATGAAGAGTTTTTTGCGGGCTATACGCAGAATCCGCATGACATCCTCGCTCGCACGTTCTCGGAAGTGCAAGGCTATGACGAAATGATCGTCCTGAAGGACATTCGTTTCGAGAGCTATTGCGAGCATCACATGGTCCCGATCATCGGCCGCGCGCATGTCGCTTATCTGCCGAACAAACGCGTCGTCGGCATTTCGAAGCTCGCGCGTCTCGTCGACGCCTTCGCGAAGCGTCTGCAGATTCAGGAGAAGATGACCGCGCAGATCGCCGATACGCTGAACGAAGTGCTGCAGCCGCTCGGCGTCGGTGTCATTCTGGAAGCCGCGCATCAATGCATGTCGACGCGAGGCGTGCACAAGGCGGGCGTGTCGATGGTCACCTCGCGCATGCTCGGCTCATTCCGCGACGATCCATCGACGCGTCGCGAGTTTCTTGCCATCGTCGGCAATCAGAACGCGTTCAGCGTGTCGAATACGTAAGGCCGCCGCAAGCAAAGCGCACGCGCGAACGCAAACGCAAGCAAACGCAAGCAAACAAAAAAGGGCCTCGCGGCCCTTTTTTCATGCGCCGAATCCGTTGCCCGGCGTGCCCGGTCCCGAACCTTCGCGAATCTTGCCCTGCGATACGTTGCTGCCCGGCGGCACGCTATGCGTGAGCCACACATTGCCGCCGATGACCGAGCCTTTGCCGATGGTCACGCGGCCGAGAATTGTCGCGCCCGCGTAGATGACGACATCGTCCTCCACGATCGGATGCCGTGCGTTGCCTTTGACGAGCGCGCCATCGCTCGTCGAAGGAAAGCTCTTCGCGCCGAGCGTCACGGCTTGATAGACGCGCACATGCTGGCCGATCACCGCCGTCTCGCCGATCACGACGCCCGTGCCGTGATCGATGAAAAAGCTCGGCCCGATGGTCGCGCCCGGGTGAATGTCGATGCCCGTCAGCGAATGCGCGATCTCGTTGATAAAGCGCGCGAGCAAGGGCACGCCGAGCTTGTGCAACGCATGCGCGAGACGATGATGCGTCATCGCCCAGACGCCCGGATAACACAGCAGGATCTCGGTGATGTGCTGCGCCGCCGGATCGCCGGTGAAAGCAGCTTGTATGTCGCTTACGAGCAGCGCGCGGATATGCGGCAACTGCGCGCCGAACTCGCGCGCGATCGCGAAGGCTTGCGCGGAGAGATCGGCTTCGCTCGTATCGCGATGTTCGGGCAGGAAGCGCAGCGCGCGGCGAATCTGTTCGCGCAACAGACGCAAGTTGGTTTCGAGCGTTTGCCCGACATAGTAGTCGACGCTTTCGTCGGTCAGATCGGGCGCGCCGTAATGCGTGGGAAAGAGCGCCGAGCGCAGGCCGTTGACGATCCCGACGATGGCCTCGCGTGAAGGCAGTTCACGTATGCCGAGCGGATGCCGCGTGCGATGAAGCTCTTCGCGCGACTGGCGCAAGTCCGCGACGATGCGGGCGAGGCCCCATTCCTGAGGCGTGTCGAGCGCGGTGTCGCGGGATGTTTCGAGCGGCGGTACTGCGCCGAACGTGGGCATGTTCTGCATGTCGGGCAAGAAGCGAGGGACGGATTAAACGACAAGCGTAACCGGTTTTGCGAAAGCCTGCCGTCCGGCCGATCGCGCACCCGCGTCCCCGATGCTCGCGCGGAACATCGCTCAGGCTGTGACGTTGCTTGCGTCGATCCAGCGCACGGCCCAGTCGCGCGCGTGCGCGATGGCTTCGCCTTCGTTGCGGAATCGCAGCTCCGAAGGAAAGAATCGGTTCGCGACGAGCTCGCCATCGCTCGATCGCGAGATCACCACGTACGGCTGGTAGCTGCCATCTCCGGCCCGGGCGGGCGCGCAGTTTAGAAGGTAGCCTCGATGTGAAAAGGCTGCATCGTGTTGCATGAGTCACCTGTGTGAAAGTGCCCTGCTCGTTCGAATCGCATTGCTCTTTTTCGACGGCAAGGTAACGCGCCCTCCTGATTGCTCGAGTTTCGCGTATTGCGCTTTGCCGCCGACAGGTTCCAAATAATACTTGCAGGAAATCGGCTTGGGGTCGAAAAAAGGCCTGAAATTTTAAGTATCTCCGAAGGCGCTCTCCGGCAAGGCTCGCGGTTCCGTCGCCAAATATCCGGAACGAGTCTTGCGTGAGGGCTTGGTCAATTCAGGTCCAACTGCAACGGAGCAATGCGATGAACAACGCTGAATCAAACGATCCGCAGAACAAGCAGAAGGAGCAGGTCGCCGACAGTCCGATCAAGACGCCCGGCGCGGAAACCGCTCACGTGAAGATGAGCGATGCGAACAAGGCCGCAGCGGGCGGCGAAGCGCACGCGGGCGCGGGCGCCGGTGCGAAGACGGAGACGACGAAGGCAGGCATGCATGTCGGCCCGCAAGGTCTCTATGAGAAGCCGCCGCGCGGCGTCGATGTCGCCAACGACGACGGACTCGACGACACCGTCGATGCCGACGCGAAGAGCATTCATGCGCGACGCGAAGCGGAAATGCTCGCGCGCGAGCCGGATTCCGTCATCACTTCGAATGCGACGACCGTGAACTTCGTACCCGAACCGGGCGACGGTCTCGGCGGCTTCGACAGCCGTCCCGGCCGCAATGGCGTGTTGCTTGCGCTGGAGCGGGGCTATCGCCTGATCGATCGCGGCATGGTCGCGCCGACGGTGCCCGAGGTCGAAGACAAGGTGCGTTTCGAAGGACGCGACCCGCACGGCCACACCTTGCGCGGACGCAAGCACTACGCGCTGAATCATCTGCGTCCGTCGCGGCTCTTCGAGCTCGAACGGAAATGAGCACGACCGCCGTCGCGCATAAGCAAAGAGCCGCATGGACTATGCGGCTCTTTTTACTTGCGTGGGCTTCGCGCGTTACTTTTTTTCTTCCTTCTCGTCATCGGTTTCGATGCGCGTCACGCCGCCCGTTGCAGGCGGATCGCTCGCGGGGAACGTGTCTTCGACTGCCTTGTCGAGATCTTCGTCGTCACGTTCCGAATGCGGATTCTGTTCCTTCAGATTGCCCATCGTCTGCTCCTTTACTCGTTGCTGATCGACGTAATGCGAAGCAACGCGCGTTCCCCGAACGTGGCACGGCGTATGCTCAGGGACACGGCGAACGAAGCGCCGCAGCGCAACATACATCGCCGGCGCACGAGAGTCGATAAAGGGGAAACCACATGACGACCCACGCATACGACGGTTACACGCAAGAGACCGAAGAGACCACGCAACTTGAACCGGCTACGCGCCACGCCGTTACGCCCGAGCAGCGCTTTACATCGGCGATCGCGTGTCTCGGCGCGGCCTGGGCGCTGTCATGGGCCGAGTTCGCATTGGCGCTCGCCATCGGGCTTCCAGGCGATGCATCGAGCCATCCGCTCGCCGCGATGGTCGCGTCGCGGGTGCTCGTCGGCCTGCTTTATGTGTGCGTTGCATCACGCCTGCAATGGGCGCGCTGGCTGACCGTCGTGCTCGGATTCGTGTCGGTCGCCCTCGTCGCGCCGACCCTTGCGCTGCAATGGCATATCTTTCCGGCGGCCGCGTTCGTCTGCGGCGTCGGACTCGTCTGCAAGTTCGCGGCGTCGCTCTATCTTCTTTCGCCGATGCCAGGACGCCTCGCGACGCACTAGCCATTCGAAACTCGCGGTTTGCAATCCTTGAAGCGGACGCGGCTTTTTCGCGCGTCCGTCCGCTCGCACAATGCATGACCACCTTCAACGTCATCCATGCGAGCCCGATCATGAAAATCGCTGTCATTGGTGCAACCGGCACGGTCGGCCAGGCGGTCGTCGCCGAATTGAAAGCCCGTCACGAAGTCATCGAAATCGGTGCGACGCGCGGGGCGCATCGCGTCGATCTGCTCGATCTCGACAGCATCAGAAAGCTCTTCGAAACCATCGGCAAAGTGGATGCGATCGTCGCGACCGCCGGTCATGTGCACTTCGGCCCGCTCGTGAAGATGACGCCGGAGCAATTCCGTCTCGGTCTCAACGACAAGCTGATGGGCCAGGTCAATCTCGTGCTCACCGCGCGCGATTATCTGAACGACGGCGGCTCGTTCACGTTGACGAGCGGCATCGTCGGCGCGGAGCCGATTCGCGAGGGCGCGAGCGCGGCGGCGGTCAACGGCGCGATCGAAGGCTTCGTGCGCGGCGCGGCGATCGAACTGCCCCGCGGCCTGCGCATCAACGTCGTGAGTCCGACGATGCTCGAAGAGGCGCGCGAAAGCTTCGGCCCGTATTTTCGCGGTTTCGAGGCCGCGAGCGGCGCGCGCGTGGCGCTGGCGTACAGCCGCAGTGTCGAGGGCGCGGAGACGGGGCGCATCTATACCGTCCACTGACACTTGCGCGCGCGAAGTGTGCATGGAGCGCGACGCATCGATCGCTTATGCTCGGCGCTTCGAAAAACTCATGGAGCGCGCGATGCAATGGACCCGGGACGGCTATCGGCTGAGCACGGACATCGACGAATTCGACTTCGATGTCGTGCATCGCTATTTGAGCGAAGTGGCGTACTGGTCGCCGGGCATCGCGCGAGAAAAGGTCGAGCGCGCCGCGCGTCATTCGCTCGCGTTCGGGCTCTTTCACGGCAACGCGCAGATCGGCTATGCGCGCATGATTACCGACACGACGACATTCGCCTATCTCGCAGATGTGTTCGTGCTGCCCGAGCATCAAGGCGCGGGCCTCGGCACATGGATGATCCAATGCGTGATGGCGCATCCCGATCTTCAGGGGCTGCGCCGCATGATGCTCGTCACGTCCGACGCGCACGGGCTCTACGCGCGCTTCGGCTTCGCGGCGAGCCAGCATCCCGAGCGCATCATGGAGAAGATCGGCAAGGCTTAACCGCCTTTCACGCCTTGCGTATTGACGTAAAGCGCATAGAGCCCGTGACTCGCCGCCATGAACAACCGGTTGCGATGCCGTCCGCCGAAGCACACGTTCGCGCAACGCTCGGGCAAGTCGATGTGGCCGATCGCTTCGCCTTGCGGCGTGAAGACGCGCACGCCGTCGAGTTCGGCGTCGCCCATGCCCCAGCCGCACCACAGGTTGCCGTGAATATCGACGCGAAAGCCATCGGGGGTGCCGGGGCCCGCATCGATGAGCGGGCGCGCCTCGCCTAGCCTGCGGCCGCCGTCGAGCACGTCGAACGCGTAAATCTTGCGCGGCGTCGCGCGCGATTCCACCACATACAGCACCGATTCGTCCGGCGAGAACGCGAGACCGTTCGGGCCCACGAAGGCGTCGATCATCATCGTGATTTCGCCGCTCTGGCCATCGACGCGATAGACGCAGGGCTTCAGTTGCGCCTCGTTCTTTTCGCCTTCGTAGAAACCGTCGATGCCGAAGGTCGGATCGGTGAACCAGATCGAGCCGTCCGACTTCACGACGACATCGTTCGGCGAATTGAGCGGCTTGCCGGCGTAGCGATCGGCGATGACGGTGATCGATCCGTCGTATTCGGTGCGCGTCACGCGCCGCGTCAGATGCTCGCAGCTTACGAGCCGGCCTTCGCGATCGCGCGTGTTGCCGTTCGCGTTGTTCGACGGCTTGCGAAACACGCCGACTTCGCCGCTCTCTTCGTCCCAGCGCAGGATGCGATTGTTCGGGATGTCGCTCCAGAGCAGATAGCGGCCGTCGCCGAACCAGACCGGCCCTTCGGACCAGCGCGCGCCCTGATACAGACATTCCACCGACGCCGATGCGATGCGCAGTGCATTGAAACGCGGGTCCAGCACGCGCACGGCGGGGTCGGGATAGCGGCGGTCGGGGTGGGTCATCTTTCTTGTCTCCGGTTGGGGGTTGTCTTCACGGTTCGCCGGCGGCCACGCCGGTCAATTCGGCGATCGATCTGTTCAGGCCATCGAAGATACGCTCGGCGACCCGAGGCGGAAAATCGCCGGGCAATTGCGCTGTCACTTCGTCGATGACCGTCGGCGCGGGTTCGACGATGTGCCGGATGATCGGCTCCGCGCTGTCGCCGAAACCGCATCTCTGCGCCATCGCGTCGAAGTGCCGGCGCTTGATCTCGCGAAACGCGTAGCGCCTGCTCGCACCGGGGATGGCCATCGCCAGCTTCGCCTTGTCCCACGACCATGGGTTGGCGCCGTCGCCTTCCACTGGCCAGATCGACATGACGTCATAGAGCGGCGTGAGGCGGTATTGTCCGCCCCTCGCCAGATGAATGCTGAAGTTCTTCGCGTGACCGTCGGGCGCGGCCAGCAGCCAGGACAGGATCTGCGCGCTCACGAGCGTTTGCACGTCACGGACCGCCATCGTGCTCGTGCTTCTTGGGCGAAGGCAGCCCGGTCGCCTGGCAGAAATCTTCCTGTGGCAGACGAAGAATCCACTTTCCGCCTGGGTGCATCCGCCGGTCGAAACGCTCGACGACAAGCACGCGCCGTTCGCCGAAATTCGCGATCTCGACGTTCGCCGCGGGCAAGCCGAACGCCTGCAGGAGACGCATGCAGAGCCATTCGTTCTCGACCGATGTCGTGAGATCGGCGCGTCGATTGCCGACGAGCCCCAACGGCAGCTTGAGGATATGCGTCGTCGGCGTCGCGCCATGGGGCTTGAGCCATCGTCCGTCGTGCCGCAGCAGCGCGGTCTTTTCCTGCGCGCCCGCGAGCGAAATGCGGAAGTCGTGGTCATGGTCGGTGCCCAAGGGCATGCCGCCGGCCACCTGATTCAGCCGGCTTTCGACGTCATCGTCGCTGAACGGCGTTCCTTCGATGCTTTCGATGTCTTTCGGCGCTTCGTCGTCGGCAAGCAGTTGCACGGCACCGACACAATCGCGACCGATGGCCCGCAGCAAGTCGAACGCATCGGCGCTGTCGGTCTGGAAGCGCTGCGCGATGCGGCGGCGAATCGGCTCGCTGTCGGGCAGAAGATTGTCGAAGTAGTTGAGCACGGCGTCGCCTTTCAGCGGCGCGCCGTCGAGACCGATCGGCAGCAACAGCGAGAACGGACGTGCCTCGTCCGAGCGAATCCACTCGGTGTCGTATATGAGTTCTGCCGGTCCGCGCGTAGGCAGATTCCACGTTGCCACGCGCTTTCCGTTGGCCCATACGGACAACGCGCGGGAACGAAGCCGACGCCCGGCCATTACCAGTCGGCCTCGTTTGCTTCGAGCAGCGACGTGTCGGGCCGGGCCTGCACCAGCAACTGGAGGCCGTAGACGCCGAACATCGCGAGGAGTTGATCGAGCGTCAGCGAGCTTGAATCGCGCTCCAGGGTAGAAAGCCGGCTTTGGCTGATGCCGAGGCGCGCCGCCGCCTGCGTCTGCGTCCGTCCGGCCTGCTTGCGGCCGGCCGCGAGCACATGGCCCATCTGCGCGACTGTTACGATAACTTGTTGCATGGCGCGAAATATCTGTGTGGCGAATAAAAGCAGTTTATTCGCCACACAGATAATCGGTCACCTACAAATCAGAGCGAGTATCTGCGAGAAGAATAAATACCGTTTATTCGTCCCGCAGATATTCGATGCCGGCGCTCAGTTCGGCCCCAGCTCTCCATCCCTCAGACGCCACAAGTTCAATGGATTGTCGTCCGCCAGCGCAGCCGGCAACAGCGCCGCCGGCAGATCCTGATAGCACACCGGGCGCAGGAAGCGCTCGATCGCCATCGCGCCGACCGACGTGGAACGGCTGTCCGATGTGGCCGGGAACGGCCCGCCGTGCACCATCGCGTAGGACACTTCGACGCCCGTCGGAAAACCGTTCGCGAGAATCCGGCCCGCCTTGCGCTCGAGCACCGGCAACAAGCGCCGCGCAAGCTCGACGTCGCCCTTTTCCATCAGCAGCGTCGCGGTGAGTTGGCCTTCGAGATGGCGCGCGACGGCGATCATCTCGTCCTCGTCGCGGCAAATGACGATCACCGACGTCGGTCCGAAAATCTCGCCCGACAGTTGCGGCTTGGCCAGAAATTCCTCCGCATTCACGCGATACAGCACCGGCAGCGCGCCGCTCGGTGCGTCGCCCTTCACGCCGGTCGCGATATTGCGCGCGCCGGACGCGTCGCGTTCCTGGATCCCGCTCGCGTAGGCCGCGGCGATCTGCGCGGTGAGCATTGTCTGCGTTTCCTTCTTCATGATCGCGGTGGCGGCAAGATCGATGAAGTCGTCGAGATCCGGCCCCTCCAGCGCGATCACGAGGCCCGGATTCGTGCAGAACTGGCCGACGCCGAGCGTCACCGAATCGATGTAAGCCGCCGCCAGCGTGTCGCCGCGCGCTTCCAGCGCGCCCGGCAACGCGAAAACCGGGTTCACGCTGCTCATTTCGGCGAAGACGGGAATCGGCACCGGGCGTTTCGCCGCGATATCGACGAGCGCGAGCCCGCCGCGCCGCGAGCCGGTAAAGCCGACGGCCTGAATCGCCGGATGCGCGACGAGCGCCTCGCCGATCGCATTGCCCGCGCCGACGACGAGCGAAAACGTGCCCTCGGGCAAGCCGTTGTCGGCGACCGCCTTCTGCACCGCGCGGCCGACGAGTTCGGATGTGCCGAGATGCGCCGGATGCGATTTCACGACCACCGGACAGCCCGCCGCGAACGCCGAGGCGGTATCGCCGCCCGCCACCGAAAACGCCAGCGGAAAATTGCTCGCGCCGAACACGGCGACCGGGCCGAGCGGAATCTTTTGCAAACGCAGGTCGGATCGCGGCAGCGGTTTTCTGTCCGGCTGCGCGGAATCGAGCGTCGCCGAGAGCCAGCGGCCCTCGCGCACGAGCGATGCGAAGAGCCGCAACTGCCCGACCGTGCGGGCGCGCTCGCCTTCGAGACGCGCCTTCGGCAGCGCGGATTCGGCCATCGCGCGCTCGATCAGCGTATCGCCGAGCGCGATGATGTTGTCCGCGATCGCTTCGAGAAACTGCGCGCGCGTCTCGAACGGCGCGTGGCGGTAGTCGTCGAACGCCGCTTCGGCCAGCTCGCACGCGCGCGCGACTTCCGCCGCGCCGCCGCCGCCGAACTCGGGTTCGAGATCGGCGTTGCGCGCGGGGTCGAACGCGCGGAGCGTGGCATCGGTGCCCCGCACGGCCGATGCCCCGATCAGCATTTCTCCGGTGATCTTCATTTCAGCTCCTCATCTCTTGTTGGCGATGGGCGGCGAGCGCTGGGCGCGGCCGCCCGCTAAAGCGAGTGACCCGCGCCCAGCGCAAGCGTTCCGCGCGAGGCGTGCGAGTGGTCATCGAGAGCGGTGAAGCAAATGCGGTGCGCGGTCGAAGCCGAAGCGAAAACCGGTCTTGCGTTGACGCCAGAAACTATAGGCGCGACGCACCACTTGCGAAAGGAAGCGCCTCAGGTTTTGGCGACGGGCGTCGCGGACTTCCTGAACGTGATGTGCGCGATGCGCCGCACCAGCAGCGCCGCCACGAGCGCGGCGACGGCCGTCAGCAGCACGCCGATGTGGATCGACTGCACGAGCGCGTCGCGGGCGGCATCGAAGAGCGCGGGCCCGTCGAGGCCGGCCGCGCCCAGTTCGGCGAGGATGCGCTCGCGCAACGCTTCATCGACGAGAATGCGCGGATCCGACAGCCGCGGCAGCCACTGCGCCGACACCGACGGCCCGAGCACGCTCACCGTGCGCGCCACGACGCTCGCATAGTGATGCGCGACGATCGTCCCGACGATGCTCGTGCCCATCATCCCGCCGACCATGCGCGTCGATTGCAGGAGCGCCGTCGTGATGCCGAAGCGCTCGCGGCCCGCGATCTCCTGCCCGAAGATATTCATGTTGTTGAGGATGAAGCCGAGGCCGATGCCGGTCGCGGCCATCGGCAATTCGATCCACACGTGCGGCGTCGATTCGCGCGCGAACGCGAGTCCGACCGACGCGATCAAGAGCAGCGTGAAGCCGATCGACAGGATATTCACCGGCTTCTTCATGTGAATCACGATGCGCGTGTTGATGAAGCTGCCGAGCGCGATGCACGCGGCGATGGGCGTCGCGAGCAGACCCGCGGCCTGCGGCGACAGGCCGAAGCCGCCTTGCAGCAGGAGCGGCGCGAAGAAGATCAGCGAGAACATCACGAAGCCCGCGAGAAACGAGAGCGTGAAGAGCGTGTTCATCTGCGCGTCGCGGAAAATGTCGAGCGGGATGATCGGATGCGTCGCGCGCCGCTCGCAGATCAGGAGCGCCACCGCGCACACCGCTACGCCGATGCCGAGCGCGACATTGGCGGCCGTCAGCCCGTCCTGCGGCAGCGCCTCGATCAGCGCCTGAAAGCCGCCGAGCACCAGCGCGACGAGCGCCGCGCCCGTCCAGTCGATCTTCACGCCGCCCTCGCGCGGCCGATGCAGGTTCGGCAGATGCGCCCAGATGAAATACAGCGCCGCCGCGCCGACCGGCAGATTGACGAGAAACGTCGAGCGCCAGCCCCAGTGCTGGCTCATCCAGCCGCCGAGCGACGGCCCGGCCGCCGTGCCGATGCCGTAAGCCGCCGCGAGCACGACCTGCCAACGCACGCGGGCGCGCGGATCGGGGAACAGATCGGGAATCGACGCGAACGCGGTGCCGACCATCATCCCGCCGCCGACGCCCTGCAGCCCGCGCGCGAGCACGAGGAACAACATGCTGGGCGCGAGGCCGCACAGCACCGACGCGACCGTGAACGTAATCACCGCGGCGATCACGAAGCGCTTGCGGCCGAAGTAGTCGCCGAGCCGCCCGAACACCGGCACCGTCACGACCGACGCCAGCAGATACGCGCTCGCGATCCACGCGTAGAACTCGAAGCCGTGCAGCTCCGCCACGATCGACGGCAGCGCGGTGCTGACCACCGTCTGATCGAGCGCGACGAGCATGTTGACGAGGCCGATGCCGAGCATCGCGTAGAGAGCGGTTCTGAACGGTAAAGCAGGCGGCGATTGAGTCACGGTCGGGCGGGATGGAGAAGTGCTAAAAAGAGATCGCGCCGCCGTTTGTTAAGCGGACGCTGATGTAGAAGAACCACGAATTGTACGGCCTGCCTTGCGCCAGATCGACCTATCGCAAAAAAGCATCGGCGCTGATTCCGTCGACCATTGGCGATCTCGGTAAAAAAGCAACCCAGTAAGGTAAAAAAGTTTGACCGATGCCGTGCCCGCGTCAATTTTTCACGCGGGCCAATGGTTGCCCTATGGGAGAATCGTTTTGTCATTCATCAACAAAACGAAGCCCAAAATGTCCGTCGTGTCCGAACTTTCCCGTGCGCGCCGCAATTCGGCGCACTGCTCCACGTGCGCGATGCGTCATCTGTGCATGCCCGAAGGCCTGTGCGCGAACGACATCGCCAAGCTGGAGAACATCATTTCGGTGACGCGCAAGGTCAAGCGCGGCGACGCGCTCTTTCGCGCGGGCGACCGCTTCGATGCCCTGTTCGCCGTGCGCTCCGGGTCGATCAAGACGGTCATCACGCACGACGGCGGCCGCGAGCAGGTGACGGGGCTGCTGCTCGCGGGCGATGCGCTCGGTTTCGAAGGCATCGAGGAAGGCGAGCATACGTGCGATGCGATCGCGCTCGAAGACAGCTCCGTCTGCGTCGTGCCGTATTCGCTTTTCGAGCGCATGTGCCGCGAAACCGACGCGCTGCAAAAGCGCCTGCATCGCATGATGAGTCACGCGGTGAACCGCGAGGCGAATCACGTCGTGCGGCTCGGCATGCTGCGGGCCGACGAGCGCGTCGCGCGGCTGCTGCTCGATCTTTCGTCGCGGCTGTCGAAGCGCGGTTACGCGTCGTCGGAATTCACGCTGCGTATGACGCGCGACGACATGGGCAGCTATCTCGGCATGACGCTCGAAACCGTGAGCCGCACCCTGTCGCGTTTCGACAAGGCGGGCCTTATCGAGACGCAGGGCAAGTTCATCCGCATTCGCGACTTCGACGCGCTGCGCGCCGTCTGACGGGACATCGTCTGCGATTATTGCGTCGGCCCGAATAATCGCCGCCTATTTTTCTGTTGGCATGCGCTTCGCTACGGTTTAGTCTTTTCGATTCGACCGACGCGCGCTACGGCGCGCGTTTTGGTCGATTGCGAAGCCACTGGCCAGCCACGGAGATTGGGCGACATGAACCGCGAACCTTCCCTGCGTCATCCGCTGCTCGAGCGCCTCGCCGAAGCGCGCCGCGTCACCGACGAGCTTTTCAATGTCGTCAAGCCCGAGCACCTTTACGACAGGCCGATCGCCGAGCGGCATCGCATCGTTTTCTATATCGGGCATCTCGAAGCCTTCGACCGCAATCTGCTCGATCAGCGGCTCTTCGATCTGCCGAGCCCGAATCCCGCCTACGACCAGCTTTTCGCTTTCGGCATCGATCCGGTGGACGGCGGCCTGCCGACCGATCAACCGTCCGACTGGCCTTCGCTCGACGAAGTGCGCGCGTATCGCGACACGGTTCGCGCCGAGATCGACGCGCATTTCGATCCGATCAGGATCGCCGCGGCGCCGCTTTCGGCAGACGAGCCGCCCGCGAAGCTGCTCGAAGTGGCGATCGAGCATCGGCTGATGCACGCGGAAACGCTCGCGTACATGCTGCATCAATTGCCGGTCGATAGAAAAATCGCGCCATCGAATGCGTTTTCGGAACGTTCGTCGGATCGCGATCTGTCGCACGAAAGCGTGCGCGTGCCGGCGGGCAGCACGACGCTCGGGCTGACGCGGGAAAGCGGCCTTTTCGGCTGGGACAACGAGTTCGGCGAGGAACGCATCGAGGTGCCCGCGTTCGAGATAGACCGCCATATGGTCACGAACGGCGACTATCTGCGTTTCATCGATGCAGGCGGTTACTGGAATCGCGATTACTGGGACGACGCCGACTGGGCGTGGAAGGAAGAGCAGCGCATTGCGCACCCGGCGTTCTGGATTCCCGGCGACGACGCGAACGCATGGCAGCTACGCACGATGTTCGACGAAATCGCGCTGCCGCCCGACTGGCCCGTCTACGTGAGCTACGCCGAAGCGAAGGCGTACGCGCGCTGGGCGGGCAAGTCGTTGCCGACCGAAGCGCAATGGCAGCGCGCCGCATCGGGCGCGCCGCATGTCGCGGAAGGCAACTTCGATTTCCGCCGATGGGACCCGGCGCCGGTGCAGGCGCATCCGGAGAATCGCAGCGAGTTCGGCGTCGAAGGGCAATTCGGCAACGGCTGGGAATGGACGTCGACGGAATTCGGCCCGCTGAACGGCTTCGAGCCGTTTCCGTTTTATCTCGGCTATTCGGCGAATTTCTTCGACGGCAAGCATTTCGTGATAAAGGGCGGCTCGGCCCGCACGGCGGCGTGCATGTTGCGGCCGAGCTTCCGCAACTGGTTCCAGGGGCATTACCAGTACGTCTATGCGGGATTTCGCTGCGTGAAGAACATCGATTGAGCGATCACCGCGCGCAACTTATCGTGCGGTCACATCCTTGGCCGGGACGTCGATGGTCGCCGTTGCATTGGCGGCCGGCGTCGCGCTTTCGCCCACGCCATCCTTGAAAGCCTTGACCGCGCCGCCGAGATCGGAACCGACGCTACGCAGCTTTTTGGTGCCGAAAACGAGCGCGACGATAGCCAAGACGATGAGCCAATGCCCGATGCTGAGACTTCCCATATCACCTAACCTCACAGAGATAAACGTTGAAACCGGGCGGAATGCGCAAGATTTACTCGACGCCCCGCTCGCACTTTGCGTATTCTGTCATAAAAATCAACAACTTATGTGACCCCGTTTTGAACTGCGCTCGGTAAACGGCCGGCTCCCGAGTATTTATTGCCTCGGGCCGCGAAATGGAAACGCCGCGCGTCCTCACGAACGCGCGGCGTTTTTCGCTTGCTATCGACGAGATCAGAAATCCGTCGTCACCGACAGCAGCACCGTGCGCGGCGCGCCTTGCGTCAGATAACCGCCGATCGTCGAAGCCCAATACGACTTGTTCGCGACGTTGAGCACGCTCGCGCGGAACGTCGTCGGCTTGCCATAGATCACGGTCGCGTAACGCGCGCCGAGGTCGAAGCGGTTCCAGTGCGGAATCGACAGCGTGTTGGTCGTGTTCAGATACTGCGACCCGGTATAGATCCAGCGCGCCGTCAGCGTGAGGCCGTTGAGCATCGGCACGTCGTACTCCGCGTTCACGTTGAACATGAACGTCGGCACGCCGATCGGCTTATTGCCGTCCAGGGAGGCGTCGCCGAGACCGTATTGCGTCGCGTGGATATACGTCGCGCCCGCGATCAAGCGCACGCCGCGCACCGGTTCGCCGAACACCGACGCCTCGATACCGCGATGGCGCTGCGTGCCGTCCGAGACAAAAACGTTCGACGTGTTCGTGTAGGTCAACGGCTTTTCGATCTGGAACGCCGCGATCGACGCGCCGTACTGACCGTTGTCATACTTTGCGCCGACTTCCCATTGCTTCGACTTCTCCGGCGGCAGCAGTTGCCCGGTGTTGACCGCGGTTGACGGCGCCGCCTCGCCGATCGTCAGCGCTTCGCTATGGTTCGCGAAGAACGACACGTTCTGCCACGGCTTCACGACGAGACCGAACAGCGGCGTCGTCACCGAGTCGTTGTAGGCCTCGGTCTGAACGCCCGTGTAGTCGAAGTTGTTCGCGTGGATGTCCTGATGACGCACGCCGACCGTGAACAGCACGCGGTCGTTGAGGAAGCCGAGCGTGTCGGAGATCGAGACGCTGCGCAGCAGGCTGAGCGACGTGGTTTGCGGATCGGCGAGATTGCCCGCCTGCCCGATCGTCGCCGGATACGGAACCTGCGGCGTGTCGTAGATGCTCGACGCCCAAGAGCCGCTGTACGTGTACGCCGACCTCGAATCGACGCGCACGATCGACGCGCCCGCCGTCACGAAGTGCGACACCGGGCCGGTGTTGAAGTGACCGCGCACGCCGGCTTCGGCGGAAGTGCCGTCTTCCTTGTGCGGCACGCCGAGACGCGATTGCGTGACGCCCGTCGTATTGATGCTCGGCGACGAATACTCGCCGTGCTCGTCCGTATGACGCGCGCCGCCCGTCACGTAAGCCGTCCAGCCGGGCAGGAAATCGTATTCGGCGCGCAGGATGCCGACCGTGTCTTCGATCGAACTGTAGTTCCACGACTGCCCGTAGTTGTACGACGCCGACGGCGGTTCGGGAATGTAGTTGGCGTAGTCGTAGACCGTCGAGCGGCCGCCGTTCACGCGCTGGCGCTGATACAGGAAATCGGCGTACAGACGCAGTTTGTCGCCGCGCCAGTCGAGCGCCACGGCGGTCGTGTTATCCCGCCGATGTTCGTTGTCGATCGACGTCTCGCCGTCGTGATTCGCCTGATTCACGCGGATGCCGAACTGCCCTTCGCTGCCGAATCGGCGGCCGACATCGACATGCGCGCCGATCGTACCGGACGTCTCGCCATCGATCGTCACGCGCGTGAGCGGCTTGTCGTCGGCGCGCTTGAGTTGCAGATTCAGCCCGCCGCCCACCGCCGAGCCGTTCGGCGATGCGCCGTTCAGAAACGCGTTCGCGCCCTTGAACACATCGACGCGTTCGAGCGCATCCGTCGAGACGAGCTGACGCGGCGTGATGCCGTAGAGACCGTTGAGCGAGACGTCATCGCCTTGCAGCTCGAACCCGCGAATGATGTACACCTCGGAGAAGTTGCCGAAGCCGAACGCCGTACGCACCGCCGGATCGTTCGCGAGCACGTCCGAAAGCGTGCGCGCCTGCTGGTCCTCGATCAGCTTCGACGTGTACGTCGTCATGCTGAACGGCACGTCGATCATCTTTTGCTGGCCGAGCACCCCGAAATCCGCGCCGCGCGCGACCTGGCCGCCAGCGTAGGTCGGCGCGAGATCGCCGGGCAACTGTTCCTTCGACGCCTGCACCTTGACGGCGGGCAGCGTGCTCTCGGCGGGCGAATTTGCGCCTTCAGCGTTGCTTGCGCCGGACGATTGCGCGTGAGCGGACAAGGAAAACACCGCCGCGACAGCCGCGACGATGGCTACGCTCGACGCGCGACGGACGAGCGCCTTCGCAGGCGTGGCCTGCAAGGTGGAAACACGGGAAACGGGCATGAATCAGAGAGGAACGTCGAAGTTGGTCGGTCTTCCGTCCCGGGGGCGCGAATGGAATCCGGGCGGCATTGTTCTGAGCGTCGAAGCAAGCCGCGCAAGCGCGCGGCAGCCCGAGGCCGTTGTGCGCCGCATTATATTGCAAATAAGAGTCGTTATCATTCCGATAACGAGAGATTTGTCGTAACGCAACGTCTGACGCGCGTCAGGCTTTTGAATCGCGCCTTATGCGAGGATCCTCGGATTTACGAAGTCATTGAACGTGCCGACCGCGCATCGGCGACGGCGGCCGAATGACGGCGCGCCGCGCGCTTCCTGAACCAGATGATGAGCCCCGTCGCGCTGAGCACCGCGACCGCGATGCCCACGGCGCTCACGAGAATCCGTCCGCCGAGGCCGACGATGCGCCCCGAGTGCAGCGGAAACTGCGCCTGCATGAAGATGTCGCCGGCAGAGCCGCGGCCCGGAATCGTCGATCCCGCGAGCGCGCCCGTCTGGGCGTTGTAGTACAGCCAGGCGTTGCCGAGACCGACGTCGCCGTGATCGTGCCCCGGCGCGAAGAAACCGACGCCGTAAGCCTTGAACATCGGCGCGTAGTAGAGCGCGCCCGGCGGTTCGGTCAGGTTCTCGCGTTTCGCGTCGCGGGCGGCCATCTCCAGAATCTGCTCGCGCGTCGCTGGCGCCTTGCCCGGCGGGCCGGCGCGCACGAGTTCGGGGTTGTCGAGGAAAGAAGGCGAAAGCTTCGAGAACATCGATACGACCGGGCGCATCACGGGTTCGGAAAGATTCATCGAGATCGAGGTGAGCGCCATGACGAGCAGAAGGCCCCAGATCCACACGCCGCCCGAGCGATGCAGGTCGAACGTCAGCGCGTAGCCGCCGCGCTTCACGCGGAACGCGAACGACTTGCGCCACGCCTTCACGCTCGGAAACGACAGAATCAGCGCGATGCCGCTATCGAAGAACCAGAGAATGCCCACGATGCCGATGAGCCACGTGCCGATATCGAAGCCGCCGACGACCGGCAAATGCAGCGTGTAGTGCAGCTTGTAGAGGAACGGCATCAGATCGATGCGCGCGAGCGACACCGCGCCCCACATGCGCTGCGCCTGCACCTGCCCCGTCGCGGGATCGACGGCGATCTGGTTGTACGGCACGTCGAACGGCGCGTTCGTCGCCGGATTCGTGCGCGGCATCACCATCATCTGCGCGGTGTGCCCCGGCTCGATGCCGAGCGGCAGGTACGTCACCTCGACGCGCGGATCGGCCGCTTCGACGCGCCGCGCGAGTTCGAGCGGCGGAAGCGCGGGCGCATCGGTGCGCGCGTTGAAGAACGACGGATTCAGCAGCGCGTCGATCTCGTGATCCCACGCGATGATCGCGCCGGTCAGACCCGAGACGAAGAGAAAGAGCGCGGTCGCGACGCCGAGCCAGCGATGCAGGCGAACCAGAACCGGCCTCATGCCCGCTCCTCGGAGCGATAGTCGTGCGCGACGGCGATCATCTTTTCGACGTGATGTAAATAGGAATTGTTCGCAATTCTATCGACGACTGATCGGCCACACAAGCTTCTCGTAAGCTGCTTACCGATTTTTTGTCACGAGCCCGTGCCGACAGTGGAGCAAAAGTTTACAAGCTCGCGATGTTCAGGGCAGAATGCCGTCGCCCGATAATGCGAACGATTCGCATTTAAAACAACTCCAACCGACGACGGACAGACCATGAAATCAGCGACGCGCTCGCGCGCATTCCCGGCCACATCGACGATGCGGCCTTCGACCCTCGCCGCCCTGCTGCTCTTCGCGATGAGCCAGTCCGCGATGGCGCAAGGCAGCGACGGCGCGCAAGCCGCCGATCAACCCCACGAGGCGTCGCTGCCGGCGGTGTCCGTCACCGCGTCGCAGGACACGCTGCAGCATCTGCGCGACGACGTGTCGAGCGGCGCGCTCGGCTCGCGCACGCAACTGGAGACGCCCTTCTCGACGACGATCGTCACCGGCGAGGAGCTCGCCGACCGGCAGGCCAACAAGCTCGGCGACGTCTTCGCGCAGGACGCGTCCGTGTCGGACAACAGCAATCCGTACAACGCGTGGGCGAGCTACATCACCGTGCGCGGCATGCAGCTCGACTGGCAGAACGGCTTCAAGCTCGACGGCCAGCCGTACAACGGCTACGGCATCACGATGCCTTACGAGCAGCTCGAAAGCGTCGAACTGCTGAAAGGGCTGTCGGGCTTCATGTACGGCTTCGGCGCGCCGGGTGGCGTCGTGAACTACGTGACGAAAAAGCCGCCCGCGACCGAAAAGCAGATCGCGAGCGTCGATGTCGGCTATCGCTCGACGTCGGTCTGGACCGAGCATCTGGATCTCGGCGGGCGCGTCGGCCCGGACAGCGTGGTCGGCTACCGCTTCAACGCGACGCACGAGGAAGGCAAGACGTACAACGACGGCAACGTGCGGCGCGATTCCTTCTCGCTCGCCGCCGACGCGCGCCTGACCCGCGATCTCACCGCGACCTTCGGCGCGCTGTATCAGGAGCGGCATGCGTCCGGCATCACGACGGCGATTTCGACCGCGCGATATACCGGCACGTCGCTGCCAGCGACGCTGTCCGGCGGCAGCAGCACGCTGCAGACGCCCGATCAGCATCTGAACACCAACCTGCAGATCTACACCGCCGGCCTGCATTACAACCTGAGCCCGGACTGGACGCTCTCGGCGACGTACAGCTTCAGCAAGAGCACGCGCTATCGCAACGAAGGCACCTGGTATCTGCTCGATCAGGCAGGCGATTACGACGACTATCGCTTCGAAGGCAAGGAAGGGCATCAGCTGAACACGTTCCGCGTGATGGCCGAAGGTCTCGTGAAGACGGGACCGCTCAGGCATCAGCTCGTGTTCGGCGCTGATTACCAGAAGCAGACGACCGACTACGGCGCGAACTCCTTCTATGCGCAGCTCGGCACGGGCAACCTCTATCAGCCGAACGTGAATCGTTACGACAGCTCCGGCTTCTACACCTATCGCGCCGCCGACGTCACGCAGAAGGCGCTGTTCGCGAGCGACACGATCGCGCTGACCGAGCGCTGGTCCGTGCTCGGCGGCCTGCGCTACACGAACTACGAGCAGCACGGTTACGGCCTCGACGGCAGCACGTCGTCGACGTACACGCAAAACGGCGTGCTCACGCCAACCGTCGCGCTGATGTACAAACTTACGCCGGGCACGACGCTCTATGCGAGCTATGTCGAATCGCTCGAAGCGGGCAACGTCGTCGGCGACACCTATGCGAACGCCGGGCAATTGCTCAAGCCGCTGCGCAGCAAGCAATACGAAGTCGGCGTGAAGAGCCAGAACGCACGCTGGAGCGCGACGGCCGCGCTGTTCCGCATCGAGCGCGGCGCGCAGTATGCCAACAGCGACAACGTCTTCGTCGAGGACGGCGAGTCGATCTTTCAGGGTGCCGAAGCGGGCGCGGACGTGCGTCTCGGCCGGGACTGGACCGTCGGCGCCGATCTGATGTGGATCGCGACGCACTACGAGAAAGGCTCGACCAACAACGGCAATCGCGTCGCGGGCGCGCCGGGATTCGTCGCGGCGGCGCACGTGAATTACGCGGTGCCCGTCGTTCCGGGCCTGACGCTCGGCGCCGATGCGAAATTCACCGGCAACACGAGCCTCAGTCCGTCCGGCGACATCAAGGTGCCGGGCTATCTGGTGATGAACCTCGGCGCGACCTACACGACGCGCATCGCCGGACATAACGTCGGGCTGCGCGCGGCCATCGACAATCTGACGAATCGCCGCTACTGGGAATTCCAGTACGCCGATTACATCCAGCCGGGCGAGCCGCGCACGCTCTCGCTCAACGCGCGCGTCGAATTCTGATCCTTGCCGCGCGACATGCCTTGAAATAACTGGTCCGAGAGGCCCGCCGCTTGTGCCGCAAGGCTTGGCGGGAGGGCCGTGACATTCCGTGAAATAGTTTGCGCGTGGTTTTTAACCGGGCCGATCGCCACAATGGGTTCATTCGCAACCACCCACCAAGGCGAACAATCATGGAACTGGAACTGCTCGGAAAAATCTCGATGTACGTGATGGGCATCGTCCTCACCGCGTCGCTGCTCGAGGCCGTCGTCCTGCATTTCAAGTACAAGGGCACCGACAAGGCGTTCGACTGGCACGAGACCTGGATCTCGCTCGTCGATCTCGTCGGCCGCAAGCTCCTCGCGTTCCTGCCGCTCTCGCTCGCGACGCCCGTCTTCAACTTCGCGTGGGAGCATCGCATCCACACGGTCACGACGAACACGGCGCTCACGCTGTTCCTGCTCTTCATCGGACAGGAGTTCTGCTACTACTGGTATCACCGCGCGTCGCACACGATCCGCTTCTTCTGGGCGAATCACGCGGTGCATCATTCGCCGAACCAGTTGACGCTGTCGTCGGCGTATCGATTGGGCTGGACCACCAAGATCGCGGGCTCGGCCATCTTCTTCACTCCGCTCGTGTGGTTCGGCGTGAAGCCCGACGTGGTGCTCGCGGTCGTGTCGATCAACCTCCTCTATCAGTTCTGGCTGCACGCAACGTGGATTCCGAAGCTCGGCTGGCTCGAATATGTGTTCAACACGCCGTCGGCGCATCGTGTGCACCATGCATCGAACGCGACATATCTCGATGCGAACTTCGGCGGCGTGCTCGTCATCTTCGATCGCCTGTTCGGAACGTACGTGGAAGAGCGCGCCGATGAGCCGTGTGTCTACGGCCTGACGACGCCGGTGACGTCGCATAACCCGATCGTCGTCGAGATGCAGCACTGGGTCAGCCTCGCGAAGGACATGTACAACGCGAAGAGCGTGTCGGATGCGGTCGGCTTCCTGCTGCGTCCTCCGGGCTGGCTGCCGAACGGCGAAGGCGACACCACCGAAGAATTGCAGAAGCGCGCCAAGTCGATCGAACAACAACCGGCCCACGCGGGCCGATAACGAAAGCCTCCCAGCGGTACTTTCGAATCCCGATGTCCGGTTCAGCGCCGGCATCGGGTTTTTTCATTTGCGGCGCTGGATCGTCGCAGCCGCCGCGCCCGCCGCCGCAAACGCGCACGCGGCGGAGAGCGCGGCGACGGCGCGCAACGCATCGGCGATGGCATCGGCTTGCGCGCGGGCGAGCGGCGCCGATGACGCTTCGGACGTCGGCTGGGCGTCCAGCGCGCGCATGCTGTCGCGCGGTACATGCAGCCGATCGAGCCGCGCCGACAAAGCCGCGTCGTGCGACCACACGAACACGATGCCGAGCACCGCGATCGCGAGCAGGCTCGCCACGCGCGCGACCGCGTTGTTGATGCCCGACGCGATGCCCGCGCGCTCGCTTCCCGCCGATGCCATCACGGTCGTCGTCAGCGGCGCGACGGTGATCGTCATGCCGAGCCCGAGCACGACGAGCGCTGGCAGAAAGCCCATCCAGTAGCTGCCCGCGACGAACGGCAGCGCGAGCATCGCGAAGCCCAGACCCGCCACGCACGGACCGGCGATCAGGAGCGCACGCGCGCCGAAGCGGCTCGTCAGCCCGCCCGTGAAACGCGACAGCAAACCGATGATGAGCGGCATCGGCAACACCGCCGCGCCCGCTTCCGTCGCGGTGAAACCGTATGCGCGAATCAGCGTGTACGGCAGGAAAAACAGCACGCCGCCGAGCCCGAAGTACAGCAGCAGCGTGACGATATTCGCGCCGCTGAAATCGCGCGAACGGAAGATGTCGAGCGGGACCATCGGATCGCGCGATTTCGCTTCGATCGCGATGAACGCGGCGAGCAGCACGATGCCCGCGCCGATCATCCCGAGCACGAGCGGATCGGCGAAACCGCGCGACGGCGCTTCCGTGAGACCGTAGGTCAGCATCGCGAGGCCCGCCGCCGTGCTCGCCGCGCCGGGCCAGTCGAGGGTTGGCGGCGCGTCGGCGTCGTGGCTGTCGGGCACGGAGGCCATCGCCAGCGCGATCGTCGCGGCCGCGAGCGGCACGTTGAGGAAAAAAATCGCGCGCCACGAAAATGCATCGACGAGCCAGCCGCCCGCCGCCGGACCGACCGACGACGTGATCGCGCCGACGCCCGCCCACGTGCCGATCGCGCGGCCGCGCGCCTCGCCGTCGAACACCGCGCCGATGATCGCAAGGCTGCCCGGCACGAGCAGCGCCGCGCCGATGCCCTGCAATGCGCGCGCCGCGATCAGCCAGCCCGTGCCCGGCGCGAAGCCGCACGCCGCCGACGCGACCGTGAAAATCGCGACGCCCGCGACGAACACCTTGCGCCGTCCGAGCTTGTCGCCCATCGCGCCGCCGACCAGCACGAGCGCGCCCAGAAACAGCAGATACGCGTTGACGACCCACTGCATCGCCGCAATGCTCGCGCCGAGCTCGCTCTGGATCGACGGCAGCGCGACGTTGACGACCGAGCCGTCGATGAACGCCATGCTCGATCCGAGAATCGTCGCGGACAGCGCGAGGCGCTTGCGATGGCACGGCTGATCGGCGGCGACGGGTTGCGCGCGGATCGCGAGTTCGTCGCAAGGACTCACGGGCGAGGCGACGGCGTGCACGCGTTGCGGGTTGTTCAATGGCGCTCCTGGTCGACGAATCCGCGGATAGAAGAGGCTAACCGGTTCTGCATTTTCACGCCCGCGACGTGGTTGGCACGCTCGCGCGCACGCCCCGGCCCGGCGGGTTAAGCTAATTGCTTCACTCGCATCGAGATGCCGCCATGAGTCGAACAGACGGAGTCGCGCAAAGCCGATGGCTCGTAGATGCGCGCGAGGAAATCGCCGCCGCGCTTCGGACTTCCGATGAAGCCTGGCTTCACGACATGAGCATGCGCTGGGGTTGCCGTCTCGCGATGCTCGTCGCGGATTTCGGCGTGCGCGTGATGCTGCGTGAGGAAGGCGTCGTCATGAAGCTCGAGCCGCCGCCGGAGGTCGACAGCGCGCTCATCGAGTTCTGCGAAGGGAAGGCCGATTCGCTCGCGCGCGCCGCGTGGATCAAGCTGTCGAAGTTCGAAGAGCACGCGATCGCCGTGCTCGAAGCGAGCGCGCTCATTCAGGGCGATGCGCAATGCACCGCCTGCCGCGAAACGATTCTCGCGTGGCGTCAGATGCTCACCGCCGCGAACGAGTGGCCGCGCGAGGAAGCCGATCCGTACATCAGCCACGCCTGCCGGCCGATATTGAAGCAGTTCATGAATCTCGCGTCGTGCGCGACGGACGGGCATCAGTTCGAGCTCGCGCGCGCAGGCGATTACGAAGAGACATGGCGCGAGTTCGAGAACTTCTGTTCCGATGAAGATGCGCCGCCCGTGACCGGCTGGGGCCGCAAGTATCGGCATCGGGCAAACGCATTGCCGATGCCTCGTGCGTTCGAAGTCAGAACCGATGCCGCAAGCCGACCGTCGCTTCGACCTGATTGCTCGTCGACGATGGCGCCGTGAGGCCGTTGATCCAAGCCACACCCAATGGCGAATTGGCGCTGGCGCTCACGCCTTGCCATACGCCCTGGATGTAGACATCGGTGCGCCGCGAGAAGGCATAGCCGGCCATCGCGCTGACCTGATTCCAGTGCGGATTGCCCGCGCCCGCGAGCCCGCCCGCGCGCGAATACGTGTACGCGGCCGAAAGTTCGACGGCGGGCGTCAGCGCGTAGCGCACGTTGCCTTCGAAGTTCTGGACATGCGTCGAAGAGCCGGTCTGGAACAGCTCCGTCAGATTCGTCTGCGTATAGACGAGGCCCGCCACCGCCGGGCCGATCGCGTAGCTCACGCCCGCGCCCCACGTCTGCTGACGGCCCGCCAGCGCGCCTAGCGGAACGGCCGTCGTCGTGAGCACGCCCTGTAGCGAAGAGCCGGTCGTATCGGTGACGGCGCCGTTGGTGTTCAGTTGCCCCGGCGTCGCGGCGTCGCTGTTCAATTGCAGGAAGCCCGCGCCGAAACTAAGCGGTCCCCACATATACGACATGCCGAAGCTGTACGCACGATTGTTCGAAAATCCGCCGGCCTGGTTCGAGAAACCATATAACGCACCGAGCTTGAATCCCGCGAAATCCGGGCTCTGATACTTCACGGCGTTGTTGATCTGGAACGAATCGTTGAGGTTATCGATATCGAATGGATGTGCGAAATGCGTGCCGCCATACTCCGTGCCCGTCAATGATAGTGGCGCGACGAAATCGACCATGTCGTCGGTCTGACGGCCGAACGTGATAACGCCGTAATCGCGGCTCGACAAGCCGACATACGCCTGCCGGTTGAAGAGGCGGTTATTCACCGACGATTGTCCATTGTTCAGATTGAAGCCGCTTTCCAGATTGAAGATAGCTTTCAATCCCCCGCCGAGATCTTCAGCGCCGCGCAAGCCCCATCGGCTGTATTGGACTGGGCCGCTTTTAAGTTCCCAATTGCTGTGGCCGCCGCCGGTCGGCGTGATCTGATTGTTCGAATACGTGATGCCGGCGTCGATGAGGCCGTAGAGCGTCACGCTGCTTTGCGCGTGGGCCGCGCCCGCGCAAGCGATCATCGTGGCCGCACCGCTCATAAGCAACTTTTTCATTTGCCGAGGCTCCATCGATGTCGGGTAAAGACACGCATGCCTCATCCACTTTATGCGACCGAAACGATAACCGGCAACCTGAAAATATCGCGCGCGAGCACGGGCTCGGGCGTTCGCTTAAAAGTCGTGGCGCACCGAGAATGTCATGCCCTTTTCATGCTCGTGATTCACGCCGAGCTGCGGATTGGCAGAGAAATGCCAATCGTCCGTGTCGTTCGTGATGTCGTCGCGCGGCTGCACCCGAACGGGCGCCGAATTGGGCGATAGCGGCAAGGGATAAGCCCGCGCGAGCTGGCTCAGATCGGGATGAACATTTCTTTCGTACTTCGACAATGCGATGGCGTCGAGCGCGTCCATCGTGCCCTTGAATGCATATCGCGGATGACGAGGCCCGACGCGAGACACGCTTTCCGTCGAGACAATGGCTGGCGCGGGAAAGAACAGCACATTCGCCGCCACGCGCTGATTGGGGATCAGGCGAGCCTGTTCGCTGGCTGATGCGAAGCTGCCGACAACAAAAGCCATGATGCCGGCGACCCAATACCTTCGGATAAGACGTGTCATCGAATGCCCGAAAGACGCTACGGTCGAATGAAATTCAGCGCTCTTAAATCATTTTAATTCATTTGGCGGTGCGTTTCCTGACAATGACGCCATCGAATCGTAATCACGAATTGTGCAACGAATCGAAATGTGATTCTCGAATTGCATGACGGGTTTCACAACTGTGCGCGCAGCATCTATCTTGAAGAGCGGATCGACTCCGTTCACGCATCTTCCGGAGACCACATCATGTTTGCGCGCAAGCTCCGACTCATTGCCTTGTCCACTGCAATACTCGTCTGCGCCATACCGAATGCCTCTTTCGCAACGGAACAGGCACAACAACGCCGCGCGGGACGCGACGTCCGCCAGGACACGCTACAGCACGCACGCCATACGAAACAGGATTGCCGCGCGGCGAATCAGCAATCGAATGCGAGTTGCCGTCACGACAAACGCGACACGAAGCAACAGGGACGACAGGCAGCACGCAATATCAAGTATTGATGTGCGGGACAGGTTGTTTCCTGTCCATAGCATTCCCGCAATCGCCGATGAACCTTCAATGAAAGGAGACCTCGTGATGAGCAAGCACTCCAGAAATGGCGCGTCGCATTCTTCTGCTCTCGAAGGCGATGAACTTCGCCTCGTCGATGCGTGGTGGCGCGCGTGCAATTATCTTTCGGCGGGCATGATCTTTCTCGCCGATAACCCGCTGCTGCGCGAACCGCTGAAGGCCGAACACGTCAAGCACCGGCTGCTCGGGCACTGGGGCGCGAGTCCCGCACTGTCGTTCGTATGGGCGCATCTGAACCGCGTCATCAGGCGCGACGACATCGACGTGATCTTCATGGCCGGCCCCGGTCACGGCGCGCCCGGCGTGCTCGGTCCCGCGTATCTCGAAGGCACGTATTCGGAGGTCTATCCGGACAAGAGCGAAGATGCCGAAGGCATGCAGAAGTTCTTCAAGCAGTTTTCCTTTCCGGGGCATATCGGCTCGCATGTGACGCCCGAAACGCCGGGATCGATCCATGAAGGCGGCGAACTCGGCTATAGCCTTTCGCACGCTTATGGCGCGGCACTGGACAATCCGGAGTTGATCGTCGCGTGCGTCGTCGGCGACGGCGAAGCGGAAACCGGTCCGCTCGCAACGGCGTGGCACTCGAACAAGTTCATCAATCCCGCGCGCGATGGCGCCGTGCTTCCGATCCTCAATCTCAACGGCTATAAGATCGCGAATCCGACGATCCTCGCGCGCATCGGTCATGACGAGCTGGAGGCCTTGTTCGTCGGTTATGGTTATCGGCCTTATTTCGTCGAGGGATCGGATCACAACGAAATGCATAAGAAGATGGCGGAAACGCTCGATGCCGCGACCGCCGACATCCGCGCGATCTGGGACAAGGCGCGCAACGATGGCCATGTGAAACGGCCGCGCTGGCCGATGATCGTTCTGCGCACGCCGAAAGGCTGGACAGGTCCGAAGGAAATCAACGGACATAAGGTCGAAGGTTCATGGCGCGCCCATCAGGTGCCGTTCTCCGACGTGCATAACAATCCCGCGAATCTCGCCGTGCTCGAACGCTGGATGCAAAGCTATAAGCCCGAAGAACTCTTCGATGAAACCGGCCGCCTGCGTGAAGAGATCAGATCGATAGCGCCCGTTGGCACACGGCGCATGAGCGCGAATCCGCATGCGAATGGCGGCACGTTGCGCAAGGAACTCAAGCTGCCCGATTTCCGCGACTATGCCGTCGATGTCGGTCAGGCCGGCAAGCTCCTGCACGAAAATACCCGTCCGCTCGGCGCATTCCTGCGCGACGTCATGCGCTGCAACATGGACCGGTTCCGCGTGTTCGGCCCCGATGAAACGGCCTCGAATCGGCTTCAGGCGATCTATGAAGTCAGCAAGAAAGTCTGGATGGCCGACCTTCTGCCCGAAGACGAAGACGGCGGGGAGTTGTCCCGCGACGGCCGCGTGATGGAAATGCTTTCCGAGCACACATTGCTCGGCTGGCTCGAAGGTTATCTGCTTTCAGGGCGGCACGGTTTCTTCCACACGTACGAAGCGTTCGCGCATGTCATCGATTCGATGTTCAATCAACATGCGAAATGGCTCGACATCTGCAAGAACCATGTGCCCTGGCGCGCATCGGTTTCGTCGGAAACGATTCTGCTTTCATCGACGGTATGGCGGCAGGATCACAACGGCTTCTCGCATCAGGACCCGGGCTTCATCGATCTCGTCACGAACAAGAGCCCTTCGGTCACGCGCGTGTATCTGCCGCCCGATGCCAACACACTGCTCGTCGTGGCCGATCAATGTCTGCGCTCGACCGACTGCATCAACATCATCGTCGCGGACAAGCAGAAGCATCTGCAATTCGCGACCATCGACGAAGCGATCGTTCATTGCGCCAAAGGCATCGGCATATGGCGGCGCGCGAGCACCGATGAAGGCGAGGAGCCCGACGTCGTGCTCGCCTCTTGCGGCGATGTCGCGACGCAAGAAGCGCTAGCCGCCGCGGCGATCCTGCGCGAGCAGTTGCCCGAATTGAAATTGCGCTTCGTGAACGTAGTCGATCTCTTCAAGATGCAGCCCGACACCGAGCATCCGCACGGATCGAGCGCGCGTGAATTCGATAGCCTCTTCACGCTCGACAAGCCTGTGATCTTCAACTTCCACGGTTATCCGTGGCTGATTCACAAGCTCGCTTATCGCTTTCACAATCACGAGAATCTGCACGTTCGCGGCTATAAGGAAAAAGGCAACATCAACACGCCGCTCGAACTGGCGATACTCAATCAGGTCGATCGTTTCAATCTCGTCATCGATGTGCTCGATCGCGTGCCGCGCCTGCAGGCAAGGACCGCGCACTTGAGGGAGGACATGAAGAACGCGATCATCCGTCACCTCGATTACGCGCATACGCACGGCACCGACAAGCCGGAAATCGCCGACTGGGTATGGCCCTTCTGAATCACGGAGATTCCTTGAGCACGCGAAGATCCGGCTGCACGGCGCCATCCGCTGCATGCCGGGTCTGAGCCTGCGAGCGTTCGTCGCTCTCCTTCGATGTCTGGATGTGCATCTGCGGCAACATCATCTCGATGCCCGCTTCATCCATCTTGAGTTTGAGCCTCGCATTGAAGGCGCGCGCGACGCTCCATTGCTGGAGCGGTTTCGTCTTGATCTGCCCTTTCACGACGATGCAGTTCGACTCGAAGCGATCGAGTCCCCACACTTCGACCGGCCCGATTATTTCGTTGCGAAAGCGAAAGTCGGCCATCATGTCGGCGCCCACTTCGTTGATCATGCGCGTGATGTCGTCGAGCTTCGCCGAGAACGGCACGCGCACTTCGAACACGGCATTCGCGAAATCGCGCGACAGGTTCTTCACGATCTTGATCTGCGAAAACGGAATCGTGTGAACCGCGCCTTGTCCGTCGCGCAGGCGCACCGTGCGGATCGTCAGGTCCATCACGGTGCCCGCGTGTCCGCCGTCGATGTCGATCCAGTCGCCGACCGAAATCGTCTCCTCGACGATGATGAACAGCCCCGTGATCAGATCGGTGACGAGCGATTTCGCGCCGAAGCCGACCGCCAGGCCGATCACGCCGGCGCCCGCGAGCAGCGGCGTCAGGTTGATGCCGAGACTCGCGCACGCGACGATGGCCGCGAGGCTCGCGACCGTCACGAAGATGCCATTGCGCACGAGCGGCAACATCGTGCGGGCGCGCACGCCGGGACTCAGTGCCTTGTTGCGCGAACTGTTCTGGCCGAGCGCTTCGAGTATCACGGTATCGAGCACGATCCAGATGAACCACGCGCCGAACACCGTCGCGACGACCGCGATCAGCGCGTGCCTGAAGCCGGGCGTCATCGCGCTGTGCCTGATGAGCCGCGCGATCGGTCCGCTCCATAGCTCGAGCTCGAAGCGCAGATAAGCCAGCCAGATCAACAATACGATCAGCGTGCATCCGAAGCGCAACAGGCGCGTGAGATGCGGCGCGCGGCGCTGCGCGCGCGTGTCGCGCCGGCGCGTCAAATGCAGCAGCAGCGCGGACGCGAACAGCGTAAGCACGAGCAGCGCCGCGCTCAATAACGACGGCCGCAGCACGTCGCCTTCCGCGCCGCGCCCGTCGATGATCGCGACCACCGATGCCACCGCGATCAGCAGTATCGGGATATGCCATAGCGACGCGAGGATATCGAGCGCTTCCGTCGCGAACTGATGATCGCGCCTGCGCGCATACGGCCGATTGCGGATCAGATGCGTCACGGGCCGCCGGTAAGCGAGCGCGAAATAGCCGCACAGCAACGCGGCGGCGAGCCCCGCGAAGGTCGAGATGATGCCCGCGAGATTGGGGCCGAGCTGCCGTGTGACATCGGCGTTGGCGGTGGCATCGCCGAGCGCGCCGCATGCGCCGATCGCAAAGAGCGGCCAGAGCGTGCGCGTCAGCAGTTGCTGCACGGCCACGCGCCGATGCGCCGTGCTGAACACCGAAAACACGATCATGCAGATGGCAGAGAAGATCGAGCCCGCGACAATCGCATAAGCAATGACGAGCCCGAGCGTGCGGCCTAGCGCATCGGGCATCGCGCGCACGAAGAGCAGCACCGCGATGAACGCGACGACCCACGGCCCCGTCTGACGCAGCGCGAACGCGAGCAATTGCGTCGATGTCGGATTCGGCGCGAGCGCGACGTCGCGGCCATAGCGCGCGAAGATGCGCCGCTGCACGCGGATCAGCAAGAACGCGCACAGGCCCCATCCCGCGAGCGTCGCGCCCATGCCGCTGACGATCCTGCCGAACGATTCGCCTTTCGCGCCCGTGACGACGGCCTGCAATTCGCCCGCGGCCGCACTGCCGCGCGCGGTCCAAAAACGCATCGGCGTGAGCCCTTCGCTGAGATTCGTTTCGACGGATGCAATGCCCGATGCGATCGCGCCAAGAAGATCGGCATTGGCGGGCGCGGGCGTGGCGGGCGCGGCGCTCTGCGTCGCATCGCGTAACGCTTTCAATTGCGTGACGAGCGCGCTGCGTTGCGCGTCGTTGTCGAGCGTGCCGATGAGGCTGTTCAGCGAACGCACCATTTCGGCCTGACTCGCGGACGACGGCGCGGACGCCGCGGTCGCATCGGCGGGCGTCTGCGGCGCGATGAACTTCTGCATCGCACCGGTCAGCGGCGCGGCCATCGCCGGAAACACGCACGAACATCCGATCAAGACACCGAGTGCCATCAGGACACGCCTCGCATCGATGCGCCGCGTGAATGCGCTCATGGAGTCGCCCTCCAGGATCATCGCCGTTGCGCGAGATCGCGAACGGCTCTCGCGCAAAGATTAGCGTATCGAATTCAGGCGTGCCATCAGGCTGTCCTATTCGGCGGCGCCGCTCAGCACGACACGCCGGAAGAATTGCGCGAGGACGTCCTCGGCGAATTGCGCCGGCACCGACTGCGGGTCCGACGAATAGAAGAACTGCACGCCGTCGCACAGCGCGATGAGGCCGAGCGCCATCTGTTCGGGCGGCATGGTGAGCGGCGTGCCCACGCGTTCGGAAAAAGCGCGGATGTAATCGGTCGTGGTCTGACGCAGTTCGCGCATCAGCGCATTGAAGCTCGCGCGGAACCTCGCGTCGCGGCTCGCGTGCAGCTTCGCTTCGACCCACAGAAGAAAGCACGCGTTGTTCTGATAGCACTCGCTGTAGTACTGCAGCACGCGCGCTTCCATGTCGGCGCGCGACGCCTCGCCATCTTCGAAAATCGTGGAGAGGCGCTGCATGATCGTGTCGTGATCGCGCTTGAGCACTTCGAGCAGCAACTCGGCCTTGCTAGAAAAGTTCGAATAGAACGCACCGCGCGTGTAGCCCGCGTCGGCGGCTACATCTTCGACGCTCGATGCGCCGAATCCTTTCTTCGTGAAAACCGCTTGCGCAGCGTCGAGCAGACGCTGGCGCGTCTGGTCACGGCTCTGCTCGCGGGTGAGACGGACTGGTTTCATGCGCGCAGTGTAGCACCGCAAGGCTTACGAATCCGTCTTTGCATTCAGATACAAGTGTGTATTAGAATTCACTTCGTATTTGCGTCCGGGTCGTCGAAACCCTTGCCGGACGGGGCTTTCAGGTCGATGCATCAATCCGCCCCATTCAGGCTCGTTTCTCGAAATTGCTGCCGGACAGCCCCGGACAACCCATTTCCCCTGCTTTGCCCACGAGCGGCGCGTCACGTCTTCGCGGCGCGCGGCACCATGCCCTTGCGGGCGCCGAGGTTCCTGTGAAGCTCTTGCACTCACCCGCGTCGGTCGTGGCGCGCGCGGCATTCGTCCCGATCGTCTGTGTTGCGCTCGTCGCCTGCAAGCGGCATGAAGCGCCTGCGCCCGCACCGCGTCCGGTCGTCGCCGTCGCGGCACAAGCCGACGGCCACGCGACCGCGTCGAGCCTGCCCGGTCAGGTGCAATCGCGTTATTCGACGCCGCTCTCGTTTCGCATCAACGGCAAGATTCTCGAACGGCGCGTGCGCCTCGGCGATAGCGTGAAGGCGGGGCAAGTCGTCGCCCGGCTCGATCCCGCCGATGCCGAGAAGAACAGCGCCAGCGCCCGCGCGCAGCTCGATGCGGCCGAGCATCAGCTCGTCTATGCAAAGCAGCAACTCGATCGCGATCGCGCGCAGGCCGCCGAAAATCTCATCGCGCCCGCGCAGCTCGAACAGACGCAGAACGCGTATGCGTCGGCGCTCGCGCAGCGCAATCAGGCGCAGCAGCAAGCGGGGCTCTCCGCCGATCAACTGCGCTACGCGACGCTCGCCGCCGATCACGCGGGCGTCATCACCGCAGAGCAAGCCGACACCGGCCAGAACGTCACGGCAGGCCAGGCCGTTTATACGCTTGCATGGAGCGGCGATATCGACGTGATCTGCGACGTGCCCGAAGCCGCGCTCGCCGCGTTCGCCGTCGGACGCGAAGCGAACGTGAAGCTCGCGGCACTGCCCGGCAAGACCTTCAAGGCGCGCGTGCGCGAACTGTCGCCCGCCGCCGACACGCAAAGCCGCACCTGGCGCGCGAAGCTCACGCTCGAAGCGCCGACGCCCGATGTGCGGCTCGGCATGACGGCAGACATCGCGTTCGCGGCAGTCAGCGACGCGAAAGGCGCGTTCACGATTCCATCGACGGCGCTCTTTCACGACAACGGCCATCCCGCCGTGTGGATCGTGAAGCAACCGGGCGATGCGCTCGAACTGCGGCGCGTCGAAGTCGCGCGCTATGGCGAGCGCACGGTGACGCTCGCGGGCGGCATCGCGGCGGGCGAGCGCATCGTGTGGCAAGGCGTGCATACGGTGTCCGCGGGCGAGAAAGTGCGCGTCGTCGCGCCGCTGCATCCCGAGGACTTCGCGTCATGAGCGATACACGCGAAGACAACGACGCCTATCGCCACGAAGAAGGCCGCTTCAATCTCTCCGCGTGGGCGCTGCGGCATCGCGCGCTCGTCGTGTTTCTCATCGCGATGGCGACGATCTTCGGCATCCTCGCGTACACGCGGCTCGCGCAGTCGGAAGACCCGCCTTTCACGTTCCGCGTGATGGTGATCCGCACGTTCTGGCCCGGCGCGACCGCGCGACAGGTGCAGGAGGAAGTGACCGACCGCATCGCGCGCAAGCTGCAGGAAACGCCCTACACGGATTTCATGCGCAGCTATTCGCGTCCCGGCGAATCGCTGATCTTCTTTCAGATGAAAGATTCCGCGCCCGCGAAAGACGTGCCCGAGGAGTGGTATCAGATCCGCAAGAAAGTGGGCGATATCGCCGCGACCTTGCCGCCCGGCACCCAAGGCCCTTTCTTCAACGACGAGTTCGGCGATGTCTACACCAACATCTACGCGCTCGAAGGCGACGGCTTCTCGCCCGCGCAACTGCACGATTACGCCGATTCGCTGCGCACGGTTCTGTTGCGCGTGCCGGGCGTCGCGAAAGTCGATTACTTCAGCGATCAGGAAGAGCGCATCTATGTCGAGATCCCCAATACGACGCTCACGCGTCTGAACATCTCGCCGCAGCAGATCGCGCAGGCCATCGACGGACAGAACGCCGTGTCGAGCGCGGGCGTGCTGACCACGCCGAACGATCGCGTATTCGTGCGTCCGAGCGGCCAGTTCAAGAGCGTGGACGCGCTCGCCGATACGCTCATCAACGTGAACGGGCGTTCGTTCCGGCTCGGCGATATCGCGACGGTCAAGCGCGGCTACATCGATCCGCCCGTCACGCAGATGCGTTCGGCGGGCGTGCCCGTGCTCGGCATCGGCATCACGATGCAGCCGGGCGAAGACGTCGTGCGTCTCGGCAAATCGCTCGATGAAACGATGATCAAGTTGCGTGCGCAACTACCCGCGGGTTTGAAGCTGACGGAGGTGTCGAGCATGCCGCGAGCGGTCTCGCATTCCGTCGACGACTTTCTCGAAGCGGTCGCCGAAGCGGTCATCATCGTGCTGATCGTGAGCCTCGTATCGCTCGGCGTGCGAACGGGCATGGTCGTCGTGATCTCGATTCCCATCGTGCTCGCCGTCACCGCGCTCTTCATGTATTTCTTCGATATCGGCTTGCACAAGGTTTCGCTCGGCACGCTGATTCTCGCATTGGGTCTGCTCGTCGACGACGCGATCATCGCCGTCGAGATGATGGCCGTGAAGCTCGAACAAGGCTGGAACCGCACGCGCGCCGCCGCGTTCGCCTACACGAGCACGGCGTTTCCCATGCTGACCGGCACGCTCGTCACCGTCGCGGGCTTTCTGCCGATCGCGCTCGCGAAGTCGAGTACCGGCGAGTACACGCGTTCGATCTTCGAAGTATCGGCGATCGCGTTGATCGCATCGTGGCTCGCGGCGGTCGTGCTGATTCCGCTGCTCGGCTACAAGCTGCTTCCCGAGCGCAAGAAAGAAGCGCATCTGCCCGACGATCACGAACACGATATCTACGACACGAAGTTCTACGGACGCCTGCGCCGATGGGTCGGCTGGTGCGTGAAGCGGCGCTTCGTCGTGCTCGCAGTCACGGTCGTGCTCTTCGTCATCGCAATGGCCGGCTTCACGCTCGTGCCGCAGCAGTTCTTCCCCAGCTCGGATCGACCCGAACTTCTGATCGACGTGAGATTGCAGGAAGGCGCATCGTTCGAAGCGACCTTGCGCGAAGCGAAGCGTCTCGAAGAAGCGTTGAAGGGCCGCGATGAAATCGATCATGTGGTGAGCTTCGTCGGCACCGGCGCGCCGCGTTTTTATCTGCCGCTCGATCAGCAATTGCCGACGCCCAACTTCGCGCAGTTCGTCGTCACCGCGAAGTCGGTCGAAGCGCGCGAGCAGCTCGCGCGCTGGCTCGATCCGATGTTGCGCGAGCGCTTCCCCGCCGTGCGTACGCGCCTGTCGCGTCTGGAGAATGGTCCGCCTGTCGGCTATCCGGTGCAGTTTCGCGTGAGCGGTGACGATATCGGCACGGTGCGTCATATCGCGGAACAAGTAGCCGCCGACATGCGCGCCGACTCCCGCACGACGAATGTGCAGTTCGACTGGGACGAGCCATCGGAGCGCTCGGTGCGCTTCGAGATCGATCAACAGAAGGCGCGCGATGCGGGCGTCACGTCGCAGGACATATCGAGCTTTCTCGCGATGACGCTGACCGGCACGACCGTCACGCAGTATCGCGAGCGCGACAAGCTCATCAGCGTCGACTTGCGCGCGCCGCGCGCCGAGCGTGTGGATCCTTCGCGGCTCGCGACGATCGCGATGCCGACGCCGCACGGACCGGTGCCGCTGGGGGCGCTCGGCCGCGTCGTCGATACGCTCGAATACGGCGTGATCTGGGAACGCGACCGCCAGCCGACCATCACCGTGCAATCGGATGTGAAGGGCGACGCGCAAGGCATCGACGTGACGCACGCCATCGACGAGAAGCTCGACGAGATTCGCCGCGCATTGCCCGTGGGTTATCGCGTGGAAGTGGGCGGATCGGTGGAGGAAAGCGGCAAGGGTCAGGCGTCGATCAACGCGCAGATGCCGGTGATGGTGATCGTGGTGCTCACGCTGCTGATGATTCAATTGCAGAGCTTCTCGCGCGTGATGATGGTCGTGCTCACCGCGCCGCTCGGACTCATCGGCGTGGTCGTCACGCTGCTCGCATTCGGCAAGCCGTTCGGCTTCGTCGCGATGCTCGGCGTCATAGCGATGTTCGGCATCATCATGCGCAACTCGGTGATTCTCGTCGATCAGATCGAGCAGGACATCGCGTCGGGGCACAAGCGATTCGATGCGATCATCGGCGCGACGGTGCGGCGCTTCCGCCCTATCACGCTGACCGCAGCCGCCGCCGTGCTCGCGCTGATTCCGCTTCTGCGCAGCAACTTCTTCGGCCCGATGGCCACCGCGCTCATGGGCGGCATCACGAGCGCGACCGTGCTCACGCTTTTCTATCTGCCCGCGCTCTATGCCGCGTGGTTTCGCGTGAAGCTCGACGAACGCGAAGGAGCATCGTCATGAATCGCCGGCTATTGATGACTTGCGCGTGCGTCGCGTTGAATGGGTGCGCGCTCGGCCCCGATGGCAAGCCGCCCGCGATGCCGCAGCCCGCGCATTACGGCGCCGAAACGCAAGTGCAGGCGAGCGTGAGCGCAGAAGGCGCGTCGCAACGTTTCGATGTGGGCGCGAAGCCCGTGCCCGAATGGTGGAAGCGCTATCGGTCGGATACGCTGAATGCACTCGTCGATGAAGGCTTGCGCGCGAGCCCGAATCTCGCGGCAGCCGACAAGAGCCTCGTCGCGGCGCGCGAACAGTTGCGCGCGCAAGTGGGTTCGTCGCTGTTGCCGCAGATCGATGCGGGCGGACAAGCGACGCGGCAACGCGGCTTCGGCATTCCGCAGGGCGGCCCGCCGACCGTGCTCTACAACCTCTTCGTCGGGCAGATTCAGGCGCAATACACGTTCGATCTCTTCGGCGCGGCGCGCTATGCGAATGCATCGCTTGCCGCGCAGGTCGACCAACAGGCCTTTCAACTCGATGCCGCGCGCCGTGCGCTTGCTGCGAACATCGTGACGGGTGCGATCGGCGCGGCCGCGTTGCATGCGCAGATCGACGTGACGACGCGTCTCGTCGCGCTAGCCAACGACGACGCGCACGATGCCGAACGCCGCTACGCGCTCGGCTCCGCATCGCGCGCCGACATGCTCGCCGCGCAGCAGAACGCGGCGTCGCTCGCATCGCAATTGCCGGGCTTGCGCGCGCAATGGCTTGCGGCCCGCCACGCGCTCGCCGTCCTGCTCGGACGCACGCCCGATCAGGCGCCCGACGATCTCGATCTCGCGAGCCTCGCCGTGCCGTCCGATGTGCCGGTCGTGCTGCCGTCGGAATTGCTGCAGACGCGCCCCGACATCCAGGCCGCCGATTCGGCGTTGAAGGCGTCGGCGGCGCAAGTCGGCGTCGCGACGGCGCAGTTGTTTCCGAGCTTGTCGATATCGGCATCGATGGGCAAAGGCGGCTTCGACTGGCCGACCGCGCTCTCGGGCGCGGGCGCGTTGTGGAGCGTGGGCGCATCGCTGTCGCAGCCGATCTTTCATGGCGGCGCGCTGCTCGCGCAACGGCGCGCGGCCATCGCCACGTATGAGGCCGCCGTCGCGCAGTACAAGCAGACCGTGCTCGCGGCGTTTCAGAACGTCGCGAACACGCTGGCGTCGCTCGAAACCGACAGCGAAACGCTCGCCTTCGCCGATCGCGCGAGCAACGCGGCACGCGATGCATCGGCGGATGCGGCTGCGCGCGTGCGTCTCGGCGCGATCCCGCCTCGCGCGGCGCGCGGCAGCGAGCAGCAGTATCTCAACGCGCGGCTTGCGACGATCCGCGCGAGCAGCGCGCGTCTGAGCGATACCGCCGCGCTCTTTCAGGCGATGGGTTCGCCGGTTGCGCCGGAAGCATCGGTCGTGCAAACGCGATGTTCGGACGATCAGTCGGAGAGACCTCGCAACGTTTGCTGCGGCGCGGCCGAAGGCGCGGACGAACGTTGCGCGAGCCAGCGATAGGTGAGCGTCGCGCCCGCTATCGCAATCGCCGACGGAATCAGGAAGTCGTGATCGAAACGCGTGAATTCGAGCATCAGCACGAGCGCGGTCAGCGGCATCTGCATCGCCGCGCCGAGAAACGCACCCGCGCCGATGACCGCGAACGCGCCGAGCGGCGTGCCCGGCCAGATGCCGTTCCACAGACTGCCGAGCACGATGGCGAGCAGCGCGCCGTTGGTGAGGCCCGGCGTGAGCAGGCCGCCTTGCGCGCCCGCGCGCAGCGAGCTCACTTCGATCGTTACCTTCAGGACGAGCAGCACGCCCGCGAGCGCGAAGCTCACGTGATCTTCGAAGGAAAGACCGGCCGGACCTTTGCCGTTTCCCGCGAGCTGCGGGTAATACATGACCAGCGCGCCGACTAGCGCGAAATTCGCGATCGTCAGCACAGGCAACGTCTTGCCGCGTGGCGCGTTTTCGCGTGCGGCGCTCGTGAGCTGCGCGAAAAGACGCGCGGCCGCCCCGAAAACCGGCGCCATGACAACGGCCCACGCGAGCAGTTGCGCGTTCAGCGTGAAGTCCGGCAGATGATACTGATGCCCGTCGCCGAGCCCGATCCACGCGACCATTGCCGCGATCGACGACGTCACGAACGCCGCCGCGATGATCGCGCCATCGAACGTGCAAAGCAGCACTTCCAGCACGAACACGGCGCCGCCGAGCGGCACGTTATAGACGGCGGCAAGCCCCGCGCCCGCGCCGCACGCGACCATGATGCGCGATTGCGCGGGCGTGAGTCCCGCGTAGTGCGCGAGCCAGCCGGACCATAACGCGCCGATTTCGCGCGGCGCGACTTCGCGGCCGAGCGGCGAGCCCATCGCGACCGTGACGATCTGCAGGAGCGCATGCGCGATCGTGCTGCCGGGCGGCATGCGCGGATCGTCGGCCTTGACGGCCTTCGCGATGCTGACGAGCGGTTTGCCGAAGCGATGCACGCACCACCAGCCGACGCCCGCGACGACACCGCAAAGCGTCAGCACGATGAAGCGCCGCGCGGGCGACGCAGCCGAAATGCCTTCGAGAAAGCTTTCGCCGCTGGTGAACGCATCGAGGCTGTAGCCGAACGCGACGTGCTGGATCAGATGCAGCAAGAGCGCCAGCGACATGCCGCCGAGACCCGCGCCCAGACCGACGAGCACGGTAACGACGATGAGCTTCGCGCTTGCGTTCGACGAGGGCATCGCAGTCACCGTTGGGGGAAAACGTACAGCTTAATCCCAAGTCCCCCAGTTGCTCTTCGCGCTGCGCACGCAGTTTCGAATACGAACGATGCTAGTTCTTGTCCGCCACGACCTGATCGAACGTGCCGCCATCGGCGAAATGCGTCTGCTGCGCCTTCTGCCAGCTTCCGAACATCTGCTCGACGGTGAAGGTTTTCAGCGGCTTGAACTCGCTCGCGTGTTTTGCAAGCACGTCGGCGTTGCGCGGACGCAGATGATGCTGCGCGATGATTTCCTGCGCGGCAGGCGTGAACAGAAAGTCGAGATACGCCTGCGCTTCCTTGCGCGTGCCGCGCTTGTCCACGACCTTGTCGACGATCGACACAGGCGGTTCCGCGAGCAGACTCACCGACGGATACACCGCCTCGAAGTCCTTCGCGCCCGGTCCCGCGCTCATCAGGCCGACTTCGTTTTCGAAGGTGACGAGCACATCGCCGATGCCGCGCTGCGTGAAGGTCGTCGTCGCGCCGCGCCCGCCCGTATCGAGCACGGGCACGTTCTTGAAGACGGCTTTCTCGAAGTCTTGCGCCTGCGCGTCGCTTGCGCCTTGCTGCTTCTTGAAGCCCCATGCCGCGAGATACGCATAGCGTCCGTTGCCCGATGTCTTCGGATTCGCAATCACCACTTGCACGCCGGGCCGCGCGAGATCGCTCCAGTCCTTGATGTTCTTCGGATTGCCCTTGTGGACGAGGAAAACCATCGTCGTCGTGTAGGGCGCGCTCGCGTCCGGCAGACGGCTGCGCCAGTTCGCGGGCACGAGCTGACCGCGCTCCGCGAGCAAGTCGATGTCGTTGGGTTGATTCATCGTGACGACATCGGCCTGCAAACCTTGCGTCACCGACAACGCCTGCGCGCTCGATGCGCCGTGCGACTGCCGCACCGATACCGTCGCGCCCGACTTCTTTTTGTAGTCCGCGACGAAGGCCGCGTCGATATCCTTGTACAGCTCGCGCGTCACGTCATACGAGACGTTGAGCAGCGTCGTGTCCGCATGCGCGAAGCTCGCCGCGATGCCGAGTGCAACCGTAACCATCAGCTTCTTGTGAACTGCCATTTTCTCTCCAGAGACAAGGGGTTTGTCTACCGCACAACAGACAAAGGCCGCCCGAGGGCGGCCATGCATACATTGAACGAATTCAGACAGCGGGGTCAACCATACGCGCGCTGTTCCTCCTCTTCGTATTCGGGCGACGCGCGGCGGGCGAGCGTTTCGACGAAATGCTTCGCGAGCGGCCACGGCCCAAATCCCGCCGATGTATTGATATGCCCCGCATCGCCGAGATTGACGAACGCGCTGTTCCAGCGCTGCGCGAGCGTGCGCGCGTCGTCGAGCGGCATCCACGGATCGGTCTCGCTGCCGACGACGAGCGACAGCGTATCGAGCCTGCGCGCGTTGAACGCGCCCGCGAAACGGAACTTCGCCGGGCTCGCGGGCGCGACGAACAGCACGCCCTTCACGTTCGGCAAGTATGCGTGACTGAGCGCATGTCCTGCCGCAAGACAGCCGAAGCTATGCGCCGCGATGACGACAGGACCGTCGATGCCCGCGAGGACGTCGAGGACGGCATCGCTCCAGATCGCGAGATTCGGCGTGCTCCAGTCGCGTTGCTCGACGCGCCGCGTGCCGGGCATCTCGCGTTCGAGCCAACTCTGCCAGTGCGCGTCCTCGCTGCCGTGCAAGCCGGGCACCGTGACGAGCGTGACCGCGTTTCCTGCGTTTCGTGCATCGGGCGCGTTACGATGATTCATCTTCGATCCTCGCTGGACTCGAACTGGACAGGTTCCATTCTCGTGCAGCGCGCAGCGGGCGCTAACCAATATTTCGTCATTTGTTTATGGCGATGCCGCCGGGGCGCGCCGCTATAATCGCAGCTCGAAGCGCCCGCCTTCCTTCCCCTTTCCGCTCTCATGCCGACCCGTCGCCCTTCCGTTTCGCTCGATTCGCACGTACCGCTCTACACGCAGATCAAGGACGTGCTGCGCTCCGGCATTCTCGATGGCCGCTATCCGCCGATGAGCCGCATGCCCTCGGAAAGCGAGCTGATGACGATGTTCGACGTGAGCCGCATCACGATCCGCCAGGCGCTCGGCGACCTGCAAAAGGAAGGGTTGATCTTCAAGGTCCACGGCAAGGGCTCGTTCGTATCGCAACCGAAGGCGTTTCAGAACGTGACGTCGCTGCAGGGTTTCGCCGAGGCGATGTCGGAGAGCGGACACGAGATCATCAATCGCGTCGTGCAGATGCGCGTCGTGGCCGCGCCGCCCGAAGTCGCCGCGCAACTCGCGCTTGCCGAAGGCAGCAGCGTCGCCGAGATTCATCGCGTGCGCCTGCTCAATCGCGCGCCCGTTTCGTACGAAGTGACGTTCCTGCCCGAAGCCATCGGCAAACGCCTGAAGCGCGCGGAGCTCGCCACGCGCGATATCTTCCTGATGCTCGAAAACGACTGCGCCGTGCCGCTCGGTCACGCCGATCTGGCGATCGACGCCATCGCCGCCGCGCCCGACATCGCGGATGCGCTCGACGTGAAAAAAGGCGCACCGCTTCTGCGCATCGAGCGCCTCACGCACGATGCCGGCGGCAAGCCCATCGACTTCGAATACCTCTATTTCCGAGGCGATACGTTCCAGTATCGGCTGCGCATCGATCGCGAACGGACCTCGCCCGCCGCATCGCGCGTTATTCGAAGCAGGCACAAGCAAAGCAAAAACAATTGATTCCCTCGCGGTTCGCGCACTTCTAGAATCTGGTCCTGACTTGTCATAACAAGCGGCGAAAACAGATCATGCAGACCCACGAACTCGAATACGACATCGTCGTCGTTGGCGGCGGCACGGCTGGGCCGATGGCCGCCGTCAAGGCGAAACAGCGCGACCCGAATCTGCGCGTGCTGCTCATCGACAAGGCGCACGTGAAGCGCAGCGGCGCGATCTCGATGGGCATGGACGGCCTGAACAACGCGATCATTCCCGGCCACGCGACGCCCGAGCAGTACACGAAGGAAATCACCGTGGCCAACGACGGCATCGTCAATCAGGCCACGATTTATGCGTATGCGCGCCACAGCTTCACGACCATCGAGGAGCTCGATCGCTGGGGCGTGAAGTTCGAGAAGGACCATACCGGCGACTATGCCGTGCGCAAGGTGCATCACATGGGCGCGTATGTCTTGCCGATGCCCGAAGGTCACGACGTAAAGAAGGTGCTGTACCGGCAATTGAAGCGTGCGCGCGTGGAGATCACGAATCGCGTCGTCGCCACGCGTCTTTTGAATGGCCCGAATGGCGAGATCGCGGGCGTCATGGGCTTCGATTGCCGCACCGCCGACTTCTACGTGATCCGCGCGAAAGCGGTCATTCTCTGCTGCGGCGCGGCCGGCAGATTGGGCCTGCCCGCATCGGGCTATCTGATGGGCACGTACGAGAATCCGACGAACGCCGGCGACGGTTACGCGATGGCGTACCACGCAGGCGCGGAACTCGCCAATCTCGAATGCTTCCAGATCAATCCGCTCATCAAGGATTACAACGGCCCGGCATGCGCGTATGTGACGGGACCGCTCGGCGGTTATACGGCGAATGGCAAGGGCGAGCGCTTCATCGAATGCGATTACTGGAGCGGGCAAATGATGTGGGAGTTCTATCAGGAACTCCAGAGCGGCAACGGGCCGGTGTTTCTCAAGCTCGATCATCTCGCGGAAGAAACGATTCAAACGATCGAAACGATCCTGCACACCAACGAGCGGCCGAGCCGTGGGCGCTTTCATGCGCGGCGCGGTAACGACTATCGCTCGCGCATGATCGAGATGCACATCTCGGAGATCGGCCTGTGCAGCGGACACAGCGCATCGGGCGTATGGGTCGACGAGCACGCGCGCACTTCGGTGCAAGGGCTTTACGCGGCGGGCGACATGGCCGCCGTGCCGCACAACTACATGCTCGGCGCGTTCACTTACGGATGGTTCGCCGGTGAAGATGCCGCCGCGCATGTCGCCGGCCGCGCGCTGCCCGCGCTCGACGCATCGCAGATCGAACATGAGCGTGCCCGCATCTTTGCGCCGCTGTCGCGCGAACATGGCCTGCCGCCCGCGCAAGTCGAATACAAGCTGCGCCGCTTCGTGAACGACTATCTACAGCCGCCGAAAGTCACGCGTCGCATGGAGATCGGCCTGCAACGCTTCGCGGAGATTCGCGAGGACATCGAGCGTCTCGGCGCCGCCGATCCGCACGAGCTGATGCGCGCCGCTGAAGTCGCCGCGATCCTCGATTGCGCGGAAATGGCCGCGCGCGCGTCGCTGTATCGCACGGAGAGCCGCTGGGGCCTTTATCACCATCGCGTCGATTTTCCTGAGCGCAACGATGACGAATGGTTCTGCCACGCGCATCTGAAGAAGGACGCATCGGGACGCATGACGTCCTTCAAGAAACCCGTGGAACCGTACGTGGTTCCCGTCGACGAGTCCGAGCGCGGAGCGTATTCGCGTCTGCGCGTGGCTCGCACGTCGCAGCCCGTCGCTGCATAGGAGAGAGAACATGGCACTCGTGCCCCGCGAAGCGCGCCAGCGCTCGAGCCTTCCCGTGATGATCGACGAAGACAAGTGCATCGCCGACAAGGGTTGCACGGTCTGCATCGATGTCTGTCCGATGGACCTGCTCGCAATCGATCCCGACACCGGCAAAGCCTTCATGAAGTTCGACGAATGCTGGTACTGCATGCCCTGCGAACGCGATTGCCCGACCAATGCCGTGCATGTCGACATTCCCTATCTTCTTCGATGATGACGAGGACTCGCTTCATGAAACGAACGCTATCCATCGCGCTTGCAGTCGCCTTGTTCGCGGGCGCTGCGCATGCGGAAACGATCCGCGTCGCTATCGGCACGCAGGACACGACGATCAATACCGCGGCCGGCGGCGCATTGATCCGCGAACTGCATCTGCTCGAAAAGTACTTGCCGCACGATGGCAAATACAAGGACGCGCAATACGACGTTCAATGGAAGAACTTCACGAGCGGCGCGCCGATCACGAACGAGATGGTCGCGGGCAAGCTCGATTTCGGCTCGATGGCGGATTTCCCCGGCGTGCTGAACGGCGTCGCGAATCAGAAGGCCGGCAAGAGCAGCATCTTCATCAGCGTGTTGTCGGGCAGCGTGCGCGGCAGCGGCAACGGCATCGTCGTGCCGACGGATTCGCCCGCGCAGTCCATCGCCGATCTGAAGGGCAAGACGATCACCGTTCCGTTCGCATCGACCGCGCACGGCATGTTGCTGCGCGCGGTCGCGGCGCAAGGATGGGACCCGGAGCGCGATGTGAATATCGTCACGCAGGCGCCCGAAGTCGCCGGACCCGCATTGCAGACGCGCAAGATCGACGCGCACGCGGACTTCGTGCCCTTCGCGGAGCTGTTTCCGTATCGCGGTTTCGCGCGCAAGATCTACGACGGCTCGCAGGCGGGATCGCCTACGCTGCACGGCACGCTCGTCGAAAAGGACTATGCGCAGAAGTATCCGGAGATTGTCGTCGCGTACTTGCGTGCCGCGATCGAAGCGAATCGTCTGCTCACGGCGGAACCCGAGAAGTACAGCGAGCTGATTGCGAAGGTGACGGGCATCGAGCCTGAAGTCGACTATCTCTTTCACGGTCCGCTCGGCTTGCAGACGCGCGATCTCACATGGAAGCCCGAGTATCGCAAGGCCGTGCAGACATCGTTCGATACGCTCAAGCTGCTCAAGCGTGCCGACGGCGATCTGAACGCCAATAGCTTCATCGACGACAGTTACTTGCTCGCCGCATTCAAGGCCGAGCATCTCGACTACGAAGCGGCACTGAAGAACTATGCGCCGACGCCGCTCGTCGCGAACGATGCGCTGACGGGCAAGCCCATCGCAAAGACGGATCGCGTCGCGCAGATCTGGGTGCGCGGCGAGCCGAAGGTGCGCAGCTATGCGTCGCCGGAAGAAGCGGTGCGCGAGCTCGGCACGCTCGAACGCGATGGCAAACAGGTGCGCGCGTTCTATGCGCAGGATCGTGAGAGCGGCATCAAGCTGCTCGGCAATCAGGCATGGTTCGCGAAGACCGGCGACGGCCAGTTGAACGCGTTCCTGCTGAAGGATCGCGCCGAGGCCTGGGCGAACGCGCACGGCGGACAAGTGCTCGACTTCGCCGCCGCAAGGCGGCCGACCGCGCTCGCCAACCGATGAGGCCATGATGGCGACGCTCGCATACTCCGCTCCTTCGTTGCTGCGTTCACGCGGCGCGCGCGCCGGCGTGCAGTGGGCGTCGCTCGCGCTGTGCATCGCGTTATGGCATCTGGCGACGACGCATCGCTGGAACCTCGGCATCGTCACGTTCGAGAATGTGCCGACGCCCGCCGATACGCTCGCGGCCATCATCGATCTCGCGCATTCGCCCAAGCTCGTGGCCGATCTCGCGAGCAGCGTGAGACGCATCGCGGCGGGTTATGTCGCGGCGGCGGCGAGCGGCGTGGTGCTCGGAATCGCCATCGGCCGCTCGCAATGGTCGCGCCTCGCGTTGCTCACGCCGCTCGAAGTATTGCGGCCGATTCCCGCCGTCGCATGGATTCCGCTCGCGATCCTGATGTTTCCTTCCTCCGAAATGTCGATGATCTTCATCACCTTCACCGGCGCATTCTTTCCGATCCTGCTCGGCACGATACACGGCGTCGAAGGCGTGGAGCCACGGCTCGTGTCGTCGGCGCGCAGTCTCGGCGCGGGCAATCGCGTGATCCTGCGCGAAGTGATCCTGCCGGGCGCGGCGCCCGCGATCGTCACCGGCCTTGCCATCGGCATGGGCACGTCGTGGTTCTGCCTCGTCACCGCCGAGATGATCTCGGGGCAATACGGCATCGGCTATTACACATGGCAGTCGTACACGGTGCAGCGTTATCCCGATGTCGTCGTCGGCATGTTGCTGATCGGCCTGCTCGGCATGGGCAGCAGCGCGCTCGTGCGCATCGCGGGCACGCGGCTCACGCCGTGGCTCGCCGCAGGGAGGATTCGATGAGCGCGGGCCGCATCCAACTCGAAGCGCTCGGCATTGCGTTGGGCGACGGCGCGAGCGCATTCACCGCCGTGCGCGATGTGAACGCGGTCATCGAGCCGGGCGAATTCGTCTGCATACTCGGGCCGTCGGGCTGCGGCAAGTCGACCTTGCTTGCCGCGCTCGCGGGACATGTCGCGCCGAACGCGGGCCGCGCGACGCTCGATGGCAAGCTCATCGAAGGACCGCATCCCGAGCGCGGCATGGTGTTTCAGCAACACACGCTGCTGCCGTGGCGCAAGACGCTCGATAACGTCGCGTTCGGACTGAAGATGCGCGGCGTGAAGAAACGCGAGCGGCATCTGCGCGCGCGGGCGTTGCTCGATCGCGTCGGGCTGGGCGCGTTCGCGGAGCGCTATCCCGCGCAGCTTTCGGGCGGCATGCAGCAACGCGCGGAGATCGGGCGCGCGATGCTCAACGAGCCGCGCGTGCTGCTGATGGACGAACCCTTCGGCGCGCTCGATGCACAGACGCGCGCATCGATGCAGGCGCTTCTGCTCGATGTATGGAGCGAGCGCCGTCCGACGGTCGTGTTCGTCACGCACGACATCGACGAAGCGCTCTTTCTCGCTGATCGCGTTCTCGTGATGAGCCATAGCCCGGGCACGGTGCTCGAAGAACTGCGCGTGCCGTTTGCGCGTCCGCGTGAACGCGAGCTCGTCACGGAAGCCGGATTCGTCGCGTTGAAGCGTCGTTGTCTCGCGTTGCTTCGTTATCCGCTTGCGAGTCCGATGGCCGCATCGAACGACGCGCCCGCGCGCATCGACATATCACACTCCGTTCTCTCATGACGCACACCAATCCACTTTTCGATACCGTCACCGACGCCGCCCTCGCCGCGCGCTTCAACGATGCCGATGCCGCCGTGCGCCGTCTCGCCGTGCTCGAAGCCGCCGACCTCGAAGACGAAGCCTGGCTGCCCCTGCTCGCCGATGCCCTGCGCCACGACACGGATGCCGACGTGCGTCGCACCGCGGCGCAACGTCTCGGCGCGTGGGAAACGGACGAAGCAGTCGATGCGTTATGCGCCGCGCTCGACGACGCCGATACCGATACGCGCGAAGCCGCCGCCGACAGTCTCGCTGCGTTGAAAGATCCCGTCGCGGGCGAACGCCTGCTGCCGCATTTCGCCGATGCCGATACCGATGCCGACGCGTTCAAGCGCGCGGCCCTTTTGCGCGCGTTGCGCGAATTGCGCTTGCCGAGCGCGGCCGGACCTGCGCTTGCGGCGCTAGCGAATGCGTCGCCGTTCGTGAGGCGCGAGGCCATCGGCGTGCTGGGCTGGCTGCGTCATGTGGATGCGCTGCCGCAGTTGAAGCACATCGCGTGCACCGATGCTTCGACGGAAGTGCGTCACGCTGCCGTCGGCGCATTGGGCTTCGCCACCGACGACGGCGTGATCGAAACGTTGATCCACGCGCTCTCCGATCGAGCGTGGCGCGTGCGTGAGGAAGCCGCCGCGACGCTCGGCAAGCTGCGTCTCGTCGCCGCGCGCAATGCATTGGAAAACGCCCTCTCCGACGACTATTGGCAAGTCACGTTGCAGGCGACACGCGCGCTCGGACGTTTGCGCGATGTCGCAAGCACGCATGCCGTGTCGGAACTGCTGACGTTTCCGATCAGCAACGTGCGCAAGGAGGCCGCGCTTTCACTGGGCGAACTCGGCGATACGCATGCGCTCGCCGTGCTCGAAGCCGCACTCGACGACGGCGATCCGGAAGTGCGCAAGGCCGCGCGCATCGCGATTGCGCAGATCAGCGAGCGGCACGCTTCACATAGCGCGCGATGAAGGTGCGCGTCTCGTCATCGGGAAAGCGCACGGCGACGCGCTCGCCGCTGATCATTTCGACAATGCCTTCGCCATAACGACGCACTTTCACGCGCTCGCCCGGCGCGAACGCCTTCGTCTTGCGATCGGCTTGCTCTTCTTTCGCGCGCATCTGTTCGCGCACTTCGCGCGGGCTCTCGATCACCTCCGGCGGATGCACGCAGTTATCGCACACGCCGCAGTGGCCGCCGTCGAGTTCGTCGTCGGGCGCGCGGTAATGCACATCGCTCGCGCGCAGCGGCGCGGACGTGCGCGCGTCGTTCATGTCGTCGGCGAAGTAGTCGAGCAGCATGCGCCAGCGGCACTGCGCGCTCTGCGCATACGCGATCATGCGCTCGAGCACCGCGCGATCGCGTTCGCTGCGCGCCGCGTATTCCTGCGACGCCCCTTCGAGCTTCGCGATGGCCGCATCGTCGTCGACGAGCTTCATGCCGCCGCGCCGCGTGCGACGCGTCACGCCGAGATCGTTGAGCAGCGCCGCCGCCACGCGCAGCTTGTTCGCGCCGATGTTCGGCAACGCTTCGCGCAGACGCGCAAGCGGCTTGTCGAGCGTGCGGGCGGCATCGTCGCTCGCGAGTTCGCGCACTTTCTCCGCGACGCGCGCAATCATCTCCGCGCTCGGATATCGGCCGCTCATGAAGAACTGCTGCACCTGCTTGTCCTTCATTTCGAACAACAGCGTGCAACGCGCGGTCTCGCCGTCGCGGCCGGCGCGCCCCGCTTCCTGATAGTACGCATCGAGACTGCCGGGCATCTGCGCGTGAATGACGAAGCGGATGTCGGGCTTGTCGATGCCCATGCCGAACGCATTGGTCGCGACCATCACGCGCGCGCGGTTCTCCATGAACGCGTCCTGCGATGACGAGCGCGCGCCCGACGACAGCTTGCCGTGATAGCGCTCGGCCTCGACACCCGCATCGACGAGCGCGGCATGCAGCGCCTCGCATTCCGCGACCGTCGCGCAATAGACGATGCCGCTCCCCGCTTCGCCCGTCGCGATCTCGATCGCGCGCCGGCGCCGGTCATCCGGGTTCGTGAGTTGTTCGACGCTGAAATGCAGGTTGTCGCGAAAGACGCCCGTATGGATGACGTTCGCGCGCTTCATCTCCAGTTCGCGCACGATATCGACGATGACGGCGGGCGTCGCCGTCGCGGTGAGCGCGAGCACGGTCGGACGGCCGAGCGTCTTGATCGCGTGGATCAGTTCGACATATGCCGGCCGGAAATCGTGGCCCCATTGCGAGATGCAATGCGCCTCGTCGATGACGGCAAGCGCGATCGGCGGCATGTCCTTCGCGGTGAGTTCGGCGGTGAATTCGGCATCGACGAGACGCTCGGGCGTGACGAAGAGCATGCGGATTTCGTGTCGCGCGATGGCCTGCATCGCGTCGCGCTGTTCACTCGCGGAGAGCGTGCTGTTGAGCATGGCGGTCGCAATGCCCGCTTCGACCAGCTTCGTGAGCTGATCGCGCATCAGCGAAATCAGCGGCGACACGATGACCGTCATGCCATCGAATTGCAGCGCGGGCAATTGATAGCACAGCGACTTGCCCGCGCCGGTGGGCATGACGGCGAGCGTGTCGTTGCCGTCGAGCACGCTGCGAATCACGTCTTCTTGTCCGGGACGCAAGTTCGGAAAGCCGAAGACTTTGCGCAGCGCGGTTTCGAGTTCGCGATCGAGCGGCTTGCGCGATTGCGTGTGGATGTCGGCTCTGTCGTTCATTCGAAGGTAACGCGGATCGTGGATGCGCAATGGCATCCGCAATTGGCGTTCCTTGCGAGACAGGCTTGCTTGGCGGAAGGCAGCCGGAGTCGAACCGACCTGGGAATGTCTGACATCCCCAACCGGGTTTGAAGCCCGGCCGCACCACCGGATACGGATGCCTTCCTTTGAAAACCACGGCGCTGCACGTCCGATCGAATTTCGACCGGGCGTCCGATTATAACGGCGCGTTCTCAGCCGTTGCCATCGCGCGAGCGCGGCTGTCGCCGCCGCATCAGCCGATAAACGCAATAGACGAGCGCCGCCGCGACGAGCACATCCACCACCGTCGCGCCATGCGATTCCAGTTCGAGCACGGCGACGTGCAGTTGCCGCTCGAAAAGCGCGCCGCCCAATACCCAGAACGACGCCCACGCGGCTATTCCAGCCGTATCCCAGAAGAAGAACGCGAGCGCGGCGATGTGCGTCGTGCCCATCAGCGGCGGCGTGACGAGACCGAGACCCGGCACGAACTTCGATACCGCGACGATCGGCGCGCCATGACGCTCGAACAGTTCGCCGGTCGTACGCATCCCGCTGTCGACCGCATACGATCTGCGCGAGAGCGCCGCGACGAGCCGACGTCCGTAGATGCGCCCCGCCGAGAACCACACGCTGTCGCCGAGCAACGCGCCGCACAGCGCCGCGAACAGCACATGCGCGAAAGAGAGGCGTCCGCTCGCCACGGCCGAGCCCGCGAACACGAGCAAAGGCGCGGACGGCAGCGGCACGCCGAGGCGCGTCAGCAGAACGTTCGCGAAGACGGCAGCGCCGCCCCATTGCACGATCGCCGACGGAGGAATCTGGATCAACCGGCACCTCTCGATCGCAACATCATTCGGACCTCGACTCGACGAGCATCACCGGCACGTTGCCGCACCCCGCGCTGCTCGCAATTTCGATACCGCGCCAGGGCGTGCCCTCGCCATGATCGAAGGCCATCGGATCGACGCGCCGGTCCGGGCGCAGCACGTTGAACGGCCACGACGGACGGCGCAGGCGCTCGTGCACGACCGAGCCGAGCCAGATCGGCGCGGGCGGCGCGCCTGCGTCCAGGCGCACTTCGTAATGCGTGGGCCAGAAGCGCAGCACGTCGCGCTCGTCGGCGCCGCGCACGGAACGCGCGAACACGAGCTTCGACGGCTCGCCGTTGTTCAGGCGCGGCAACGCGGGCAACGCGATGGCGGGCGCATTCGGCAACACCACCGACATCACGCTCTTCAGGCTCACGTGCGACACCTCCGTCCAGCCGCGCGATGCCAGTTGCGCGCGAATCTGCTCGGGCGTCGCCGCCCATTGCACGGTGATCGGCTCGCGACGATCGCCCTCCATGCTCGCTCGATAACAGGAAAACGTGCGCCATACCGAATCGGTCCACTGAATCGGCGTAATGACGACGGTCGATGGCACGACGCTGTGCGCCTCCGTTTCATCGCTCGTTTGCAGCGCGACGCTCGCGCAGATCACGGCAAGCACGGCGACCGGCATCAGCGGCCGCGGCGGCGGCTTGCCGGGATTGCGCCATACCGCCGTGAGCGCGATCAGGAAGACCCAGACGGCGGCGAGCGCCGCGCTGCCGAGCGCATCGGAGATGGTGAAGCGGCCAAAGTACAGCCCCGCCAGACCGACCGCCGTCACGATGGCCGAGGTCGCCGTCGCGATGAACACGCCCGTCAGGATGCCCACGCGCCGCAGCAGCAGGAACGCGAGAAAGCCGTAGATCACGACCGTCGCCGCGACGTCGCTGTTCGGAAAGCGATGCTCCGACGGCGCGAACGAAACGAGCGCCGGCTCGTGCGCGGTGAAGCGGATCGCCGCGACGAGCAATTGCGAAAACGCCACGGCCACGACCCAGTACGTGACCGTGCGCCAACGCCGTTCGAAGCTCATCCACACGATGACCGTCGCGCCGAGCGCGAGCAGCGTCTGCGTGCTGCCGAGCGTCGCGGCGACATCGAGGATCGAATCGGTCCAGGTCGACTGGAACGATTGCAGCAGCCGGTAAATCGACACATCGACCTGAACGATCGACGCGCCGCGCGCCACGTTCGCGAGCACCGAGAAAAAGAGGATCGCGGACGCGAGCAGCAGCACCGAGATCATGACGATGAGGCCCGTCGCCGGATTGCCCGGATCGAGCGCGCGCGAGACGAGCCGCGCGGGCAGGCCGTTGCCCTTCCGCGCCCAGGAGAGCAGCGCGTCGCGCGACGCGATGGTCCAGCGCATCGCGTGCGAAACGATCACGCGCGCGAGATTGAACACGATCCACGCTAGCGCCGCGACGAGAATCAGAATCACGACGAGCCGGATCGACACCGCGCCCGCCAGTTCGATCGACGCGCCGAACACGACGCCCGGCAGGATATGCGTCGGCGCCCAGATGAGCGCGCTCAGTATGTTGACGACGAGAAAGCGCGCCGGCGTCATGCCGGTCACGCCCGCGACGACCGGCACGACCGCGCGCATCGGCGCGACGAAGCGCGCGAGCACGACGCTCTTCGCGCCGTGCTTGTCGAAATACTTCTTGCCGGCGACGAGCGCGCCCGGATGCGAGCGGAACGGCCACATCTGCGCGATGCGGTCCGCGTAGTGCTGGCCGAACCAGAAACTCGCGGCGTCTCCGGCAATGGCGCCCGCGATCGCGCAGACGAATACCCAGCCGAGATTCAGCGCGCCCGCGCCGACGAGCGCGCCCGCGATGAACATGGCCGTGCTGCCCGGCACGAACGTACCGATGAACGCGACCGATTCGAGAAACGACGCGAGCAGCACGACCGCGAGCGCCCACTCGGGGTGGCTCGACATGACATGCAGCAGCCTGAAGTAGAGATGCTCCATCGTGATGGAAGGACGAGCGCGCAATCGTCAGACGGACTCGTGCCAGCGGCTATCGGCGCGCAAGAGGTGCAGGTCGCGGTGGAATCGAGTGTACCCAACCCGGTCGAAGAACTCCAAAATCTGTATCGCGCGCTTGCGGCCGAGCGCGCTCGCATCGCGGAAAGCGGCCGCACCGACCGCGCCGCCCTGCGTTTGCGCCGATTGCGCGACGAGTTGCGCCAGCGCGCCGATCGACGCGCGGCAATAAAACAGATCGCGCACCACCTGATACACGTCGCCGCGGCGCGCGAGCTTCCTGAGCAGCCTGCGCATCTCGTCCTCGCCGACGCCCTGCGCCTTCGCCAGATCACGCACCCAGGGCGGATCGAAACGCCCTTCTTCGAGCGATGCGAGCACCGCGCGAGCGAGCGCTTCCTCGTTGTCGTCGAGCGTCACCGCATGCGACGGCAGATGCAGCCACGGCCCGCTCTTCGCGATCGCGCAGATCGTCACCGCATCGTCGACGAGCGCGCGCCACAGCGCGTCCGGCGCGAGCGGCGCGGCCATGCGGCGCAGACGCGCGGCGTCGGGGCCTTGCTCGTCGGGAAAGCGTTCGTGGAAAGCGGCTAGCGCATCGAGCAGGCGCGCCTTGAGCGCATCCCAGTGACGCGACGCGATGTAGAGCATGTCATCGTACGTGGGCACGGCGCGCACGCCTTCGGGCGACAGGCCGCGCCCGTACAAATGCTCGACAAGCGAGCGCGGCAAGCCATACGGCGCTTCGTCGAAAAGCGCATCGGCGCGACCGGTATCCAGCATCGCGACGAGCGCATCGAGCCACGCGCGGCGCGCCGGCGTGCGGCGCTTGCGCGCGGGCGCGAACGGATCGAGCACGCGCCCGCCGCCGACCGTCCGGTTCGCCTGCGCGTTGCGCACGATGAAGCGATCGCCGGGCAGCGCGCAAACGGGTTGATCGAAGACGAGCTGCACGCGCGCCGTGTTTCCCCCAGCGAGCGTATCCGCTTCGAGCAGCGCCACATGCGCGACGCGATGCGTCGTGCCGAGATGCACATGCAGGGGCGCCCAATGTGTGAGCGTGAGTTGCGCATCGCCGAGCAAGCTCAGTTCGACATCGAGCCGTTCGGATGCCCGCGCGAGCCGCGCATCCACGATCCAGTCGCCGCGTGCGAGCGCATCCTTGTCGATGCCCGCGAGATTGAGCGCGCAGCGCTCGCCCGCACGGCCCGTCTCTGCGGCGCGATTCTGCGCGTGAATGCTCCGCGCGCGCACGGGCTCGCCGCCGGATTCGCGCGGCGCGAGCGCCAGCATGTCGCCGACGTTCACGCGGCCCGCGAACACCGTGCCCGTCGCGATCGTGCCCTGCCCCGTCAGCGTGAACACGCGATCGACCGCGAGCCGGAAAAAGCCATCGTCGCGGCGCGTGCGCCAGTGCGCGGCGGCATCGTGAAGATACGCTCGCAACGAAGCGACGCCCGCGTCATCGTCTTGAGTCGCATCGGTGTCGAACAAGGGCGCACCGTGCAACGGGCCGCGCGCGAGCAACGCCGCGATTTCGGCATGCACGTCGCGCACGCGCGATGCCTCCACGCGATCGCACTTCGTCACCGCGACCGCGCCGCGCGTCACGCCGAGCAGTTCGAGGATCGCGAGATGTTCGCGCGTTTGCGGCATCACGCCGTCGTCGGCGGCGATCACGAGCAAGGCGAAGTCGATGCCGCACGCGCCCGCCGCCATCGTGTGCACGAGTTTCTCGTGTCCGGGCACGTCGATGAAGCCGAGCACGCCGCCGTCGTCCAAAGGCACGTACGCGTAGCCGAGTTCGATCGAGATGCCGCGCGCCTTCTCTTCCTTCAGCCGGTCGGTGTCCACGCCCGAGAGCGCGCGCACGAGCGTCGTCTTGCCATGATCGATATGCCCCGCCGTGCCGACGATCATTCGCGTGCGTCCTCGCCTGCATCCAACTGCGCGATGAACGCGGCTTCATCGGTTTCTTCGAGACAGCGCAGATCGAGACGCAGCGCGCCATCCGCGATGCGCCCGATGACCGGACGCGGCAACTCGCGCAGCCGCTTCTCGATGCGATTGAGTTGCCCGCCCGCGCGTTTGCCGCTCGCGAGGCGCACCGCGAGGCCGTAGCTCGGCAGCACGTCGACGGGCAATGCGCCGCTGCCGATCTGGCTGAACATCGGTTCGGCGCTGACAGTGAAGGCATCGCCGATCATGCGCTGCAACGCAGGTTCGATGCGTTCGGCGGCGAGGCGCATTGCGTCGGCGGGACGCGTGAGCAGACGCAATGTCGTGAGACGCTCGGCCAGCGTTTCAGGCGCGCGATAGAGACGCAGCACGGCTTCGAGCGCCGCGAGCGTGAGCTTGCCGACGCGCAATGCGCGCTTGAGCGGATGCTTCTTGATCTTCGCGATGAGATCCGCGCGCCCGACGATCAGGCCCGCTTGCGGCCCGCCCAACAGCTTGTCGCCGCTGAACGTGACGAGATCCGCGCCTGCCGCGACCGTCTCGCGCACGGTCGCTTCGCGCGGCAAGCCCCATTGCGCGAGATCGACCAGCGTGCCGCTGCCGAGATCGACCGCGACCGGCAAGTTCCGCGCTTTCGCGAGCGGCGCGAGTTCGGCGAGCGTGACTTCCTTCGTGAAGCCGCTCACGGCGTAGTTGCTGCAATGCACCTTCATCAGGAGCGCGGTCTTCGCGTTGATCGCTTCGTCGTAGTCTTTCAGATGCGTGCGATTCGTCGTCCCGACTTCGCGCAGCTTCGCGCCCGCACGATTCATGATGTCGGGAATGCGGAACGCGCCGCCGATCTCGACGAGTTCGCCGCGCGACACGATCACTTCCTTGCGCGATGCGAGCGCGGAAAGCGTCAGCAGCACAGCGGCCGCGTTGTTGTTGACGACGGTCGCGGCTTCGGCGCCCGTCAGCTCGCAGATGAGGCCGTTGATGAGATCGTCGCGATCGCCGCGCGCGCCGGTGTCGAGATCGAACTCGAGATTCGCCGGACGCGTGAGCACTTCGGCGACCGCGCGCACCGCTTCGTCGGGCAGCAGCGCGCGGCCGAGATTCGTATGCAGCACCGTGCCCGTCAGGTTGAAGACGCTGCGCACGTTGCTGCGCGCGCGTTTCGCGAGCCGCGCGTCGACGGCGAGCGCGAGTTGCGCATCGCTCAGTGCATCGACGGACGCGCGGCCCGCTTGCGCATCGGCGCGCCATGCATCGAGCGTCGCGCGCAATGCGGCGAGCGCCTGCGTGCGGCCGTACGTGGCGATCACCGCCTCGAACTCCGCCGATGCCAGCACGCGCTCGACCGATGGCACGCGAGCCATCAATGCGCGCAGCTCGCCGCCGTCGCCTGTGACATCGCTCATCGATCGCCTTCCTGTTGTTCGGGCCAGAGCCACGGATGCGGCGCCGCGCGCCGAAAACCCGCATCGCCCATCAGGAGATCGAGCGTGAGGCTCGCGAGATCGTCGGCGTAAGGTTCGAAGTCGTAAGCCTTCTCCTGATAGCCGATCTTGCGATACGTGCCGCATTCGTCGCACGATTCCGCCTTGAGCGGCGCGCTTGTCGCCTTCGCCGTTTTTTCTTCCTCGGGTTCGTCGCCCGTACCCATCACGTGATACGCGATGCCTTTGGTCGAATCGCAGTTCGTGCATTTCGCGCGGACTACGTGAAGCTCCGTCGCGCACAGTCCGCATTGCACGTAGCGATAACCTTCATACGCGCCGCCCACGCGCACGATGCTCGCGACCGGCACCGAGCCGCAGACGGGACATACGCCGGGCGTGTCGAGATACGGCACGTCCCGCATGTCGATGCGGCTGGCGAGATCGGTCCACACGACTTGCAGCGCGGCCGCGATGAGGGGCGCCGCGGCCGGATCGATTTCGGCGAAGCGCAGCGCGAGGATCGCGTCGGCTTGGGCGTCGAGCGCGGCGGCGTCGAGCGCGCGCAGACGGGCGACGAGTTGCGCGAGCGCGGGCGTTAGCGCGCCGGCGGCTTCGATGCCGTCGAGCAGCATGAAGAGTACGTCGCGCCAGGCGGGATCGCGGTCATCCGTGAGCGCGGGAACGATCGGCATCGAATGACGCTGATTCAGTTCGATGGACTCGCGCGAGGGCATCGGCGCATTGAAATGCGCGAGCACGCGCTGCTGGGCGTCGGCGAGCGCGGCCATCAGGCGCAGATAACCGGAGATGGGATTGCTTGCGTCGGCGAGTTGCCGAAGACGTGCGGCGCGCGTGGCGAATATCGTCGCGCGCTCCGGCATGCGCAAACGCGGAATGGCCGACGGATCGAGCGATTCGATTCGCGAGGCTTCGACTATGCGTTGGACCACGGAAGGTTTCCTCGCGGGGTGAACGGTCGACCGAGCATATCAGCAAAACGGATATGAAATGGACCGCACCCCGCACGTATTGGCCCAACGTCGCGCCGGATTTCTACTTCCCGATCATCTCCCTGAACCACCGCGGATGATGCTTGCGCGCCCATCCATACGTGACAGTGCCGCGCGTCATCGCGCCGATCGAACCCTTCACCCAAAGCGCCGCATAGATATGCACGATGATCGACACGATCAGCACGAACGCCGTCGCCGCGTGCACGACGGATGCAAGACGAATCACGGTAATCGGGAAATAGAACGCGAAGTATCTGCGCCAGATCACGATGCCGCTCACGAGCAGCAACACGAGACTCGCCACCATCACGAAGAACAACAGCTTTTGCCCGGCGTTGTACTTGCCGATCTCAGGCAGGCGATCCTCGCGATTGGTGAGCACGTCGTTCATCTGCTTCATCCACTGGACGTCGTTCTTGTCCAGATAGTTGTGATGCCAGAAGCGCAGCGCAAGGATCATGAAGGAGATGAACATCACGCAGCCGACGAACGGATGCAGGATGCGCGTCCATTGCCCGCCGCCGAACACGGCATAGAGCCATGCCATCGACGGATGAAACATCGCGAGTCCGGACAGCGCGAGCAGCACGAAGGTGATCGCGGTGATCCAGTGATTCGTGCGCTCGTTCGGCGTGTAGCGCACGATCAGCCGATGGCCCTTCACGTCACGCAGTTCGCTATCGTGTTTCATCTGTACGCTCCTGTCCGCCTTCACGCCGACGCTGCACTTCTTCCGCTTCGCGATGCGCTTCGAGTTCGTCTTCCTCGCTGACTTCGTTCGGCCCGACGCGCGTGTAATGGAAGAAGCCCGCAAACGCCGCCAACGCGATGCCGATCATCGCGAGCGGCTTCGTCACGCCCTTCCATATCGACACGAGCGGACTGATGTGCGGATCCTTCGCGAGCCCGTGATACAGCTCCGGCTGATCCGCGTGATGCAGCACGTACATCACATGCGTGCCACCCACGCCCGCCGGATCGTAGAGGCCCGCGTTAGCAAAGCCGCGCTCCTTCAGATCCTCGACGCGATCGGCCGCCTGCTGCTGCATGTCGACCTTGGTGCCGAACATGATCGCGCCGGTCGGGCACGTCTTCACGCACGCGGGCTCCTGCCCGACCGCGACGCGATCCGAACATAGCGTGCACTTGTACACGCGATGATCTTCCTTCGAAAGCCGCGGAATATTGAACGGGCAGCCGGTAATGCAATAGCCGCAGCCGATGCAGTTCTCCTCGTGAAAATCCACGATGCCGTTCGTGTACTGAATGATCGCGCCCGGCGAAGGACACGCCTTCAGGCAACCCGGATCCTCGCAATGCATGCAGCCGTCCTTGCGGATCAGCCATTCGAGGTCGCCCTTCGGATTTTCGTATTCGGTGAAGCGCATCACCGTCCACGAATGCTCCGTCAGGTCGCGCGGATTGTCGTAGATGCCGGTCGTGTGACCGATATCGTCGCGCAGGTCGTTCCACTCCATGCACGCCGTCTGACACGCCTTGCAGCCGATGCACTTCGACACGTCGATGAGCTTCGCCACCGTGCCCGTCACCGGCTCGCGTATTTGCGTCTGCGGCACGGTCGTCGCGGAGAGACGCTTGATATCGAGCGATTGCAGAGCCATCTCGTCCTCCCTATGCCTTCTCGACCTTCACGAGGAACGACTTGAACTCGGGTGTCTGCGAGTTCCCGTCGCCCACGGAAGGCGTGAGCGTGTTGACGAGATAGCCCGGCTGCGTGAGGCCCTTGAAGCCCCAGTGCAGCGGCAGGCCGACGGTGTGCACCTTCTTGCCCTCCACAGTCAGTGGTTTGATGCGCTTCGTGACGAGCGCCACCGCGACGACATGCCCGCGATTGCTCGACACCTTCACGCGATCCCCCGCGACGACGCCGACTTCCTTCGCATGCTCCTCGCCGATCTCCACGAACTGCTGCGGCTGCACGATCGCGTTGAGCCGCGCGTGCTTGGTCCAGTAGTGGAAGTGCTCGGTGAGGCGATACGTGGTCGCGGTGTCCGGGAACTTGTCGGCGGTGCCGAACGCGGCGCGATCGTCGGGGAAGACGCGCGCGGCCGGATTGCTCGTCACCGCCTTGTTGTCGGGGAAGAACGGGTTACGGCCGAGCGGCGTCTCGAACGGCTCATAGTGCGCGGGGAACGGGCCTTCGTTCATGCCGTCGCGTGCGAAGAATCGCGCCACGCCCTCCGGATTCATGATGAACGGACTCATGCCCTTGTCCGGCGGTTCGTCGACCTTGAAGTCGGGGACATCCGGACCGCCCCACGCGCGCCCGTTCCACGCGACGAGCTTTCTCGACGGATCGAACGGCTTGCCGTTCACATCGCACGATGCGCGGTTGTACAGCACACGCCGATTCGCCGGCCACGCCCACGCCCAGCCGAGCGTCTGCCCGATGCCCGTCGGATCGGAGTTGTCGCGCCGGCCCATCTGGTTGCCCGCCTGCGTCCACGATCCACAGAAGATCCAGCATCCGCTCGCGGTCGAGCCGTCGTCGCGCAGTTGCGCGAAGCTCGCCAGTTGTTCGCCGCGTTTGGCGAGGACCTTCGTCTGATCGGTCGGATCGGTGACGTCGGCGAGCGCGCGGCCGTTGAACTCCATCGCGATTTCCTCCGGCGTCGGGCTTTCCGGGTCCGCGTACGGCCACGTCATCTTCAGGATCGGATCGGGATATTTGCCGCCCTTCTCCTGATACGCCTTGCGCATGCGCAGCCACAATCCCGACATGATCTCGAGATCGCTTCGCGCTTCGCCCGGCGGCGTCGTGCCCTGCCAGTGCCATTGCAATACGCGCGACGAACTGACGAGCGAGCCGCGCTCTTCGGCGAAGCAACTCGTCGGCAGACGGAACACTTCGGTCTGAATCTTCGACGAATCGACATCGTTGAATTCGCCGTGATTCTTCCAAAACTCCGACGTCTCGGTCGCGAGCGGATCCATGATGACGAGCCATTTCAGCTTCGACAGGCCGAGCCCGATCTTCGCCTTGTTCGGCGCCGCCGCAAGCGGATTGAAGCCCTGGCAGATGTAGCCGTTCATCTTGCCCTGCGCCATCAGCTCGAAGACCTGCAGCATGTCGTAGGACTTGTCGAGCTTCGGCAGCATGTCATAGCCGAAGTTGTTGTCGGCCGTCGCGTTATCGCCCCACCACGACTTCATGAAGCTCACGTAAAACGCCCGATAGTTCTTCCAGTAGCTCAGTTGATTCGGCCGCAGCGGCTGCGACGCGCGCTTCTTGATGTAGTCCTCGTATTCCTGCTCGCCTTCCATCGGCAAGGTCATGTAGCCGGGCAGCAGATTCGACATCAGGCCGAGATCGGTCAGGCCTTGAATGTTCGAGTGCCCGCGCAGCGCATTCATGCCGCCGCCCGCGATGCCGATATTGCCGAGCAGAAGCTGCACCATCGCGCCCGTGCGAATCATCTGCGCGCCGACCGAGTGATGCGTCCAGCCGAGCGCATAGAGAATCGTGCCGGCGCGATTCGGCGCCGCGGTCGTCGCGAGCATCTCGCAGACCTTGAGGAACTTGTCGGTCGGCGTGCCGCAAACCTTCGTCACCATTTCCGGCGTGTAGGCGGCGTAGTGCTGCTTCAACAGGTTGTAGACGCAGCGCGGATGTTGCAAGGTCGGATCGGTCTTCACATAGCCGTCGTCGCCGCGCTCGTAATCCCAGCTCGTCTTGTCGTACTTGCGATGTTCCGCGTCATAGCCCGAGAACACGCCGTCCTTGAACGCGAAGTCCTCGCGCACGATGAACGACATGTCCGTGTAGTTCTTCACGTACTCGTGCTGGATCTTGTCGTTCGTGAGCAGATAGTTGATGACGCCGCCGAGGAACGCGATGTCCGTGCCGGTGCGAATCGGCGCGTAGAAATCCGCGACCGATGCCGTGCGCGTGAAGCGCGGGTCCACGACGATGAGACGCGCGCGCCGATGCGCCTTCGCCTCCGTCACCCACTTGAAGCCGCACGGATGCGCCTCGGCTGCATTGCCGCCCATCACGAGAATCAGGTCCGTGTTCTTGATGTCGACCCAATGGTTCGTCATCGCTCCACGGCCAAACGTCGGGGCAAGACCTGCCACCGTCGGGCCATGTCAGACACGCGCCTGATTATCGAATGCGAGCATTCCCCAACTGCGCACCGTCTTGTGCGTCAGATAGCCAACTTCGTTGCTTCCCGCCGACGCCGCCAGAAAGCCCGAAGTCAGCCATCGATTGACCGTCTTGCCGTCGGGCGTCTTCTCGACGAAATTCGCATCGCGATCTTCCTTCAACAACTCGGCGATGCGATCGAGCGCCTCTTCCCACGAGATGCGTTTCCACTCGTTCGACCCCGGCGCGCGATGCTCGGGATACGTCAGCCGGCTCGGGCTATGTATGAAGTCGATGAGCGATGCGCCTTTCGGGCAGAGCGTGCCGCGATTGACCGGATGATCCGGATCGCCTTCGATGTGGATGATGCTCGATTTTGCGTTCTTGGCGTTGTCGCCGAGACCGTACATGAGGATGCCGCACCCGACTGAACAGTACGGACAGGTGTTGCGCGTTTCCGTGGTGCGCGACAGTTTGTATTGCCGGACTTCGGCGAGCGCGGGAGCCGGAGAGAAGCCCATTGCCGCCAGGCTCGAACCGGCGAGCGTGCTCGCAGAGACCTTGAGGAACTGTCGCCGTGACATTTGGAGCATGATTGCCCTCGGCGCGTCGTAATGTGGGTTACTGGGTTACTAAAGTATATGGTGCCCGATTACATCCCGCAGACAGGTTGACACGGTATTTGCACCAATCACAGGTCTTGCGCGCGTTGCATGCAACGAATACTTCATACGCAACCTTGTCGCTTTAGCAAGCGCCGCGCCTGGCCACGCATGTTCTGGAATGGAACGTGCTCGACGGGGTGAAACATTCGCGCTCCATTCATCGAACCGAGAGGTCGCCATGAGTTCCGTCTCAACCCAGAAGATCGAAGCGGTCGTGAAGAAAGACGCTTCGTGGGCGCTCGGCGCGCTGAAGCAGTTCTCGGAAGACCGCTGCGCCGCGATGGCCGCGAGCATCGCGTTCTACTCGGCGTTCTCGCTCGCGCCGACGCTCGTCATGGTGATCGCCGTCGCGGGCTGGATCTTCGGACCGGAGGCGGCGCGCGGGCAACTTTTTCATCAAGTGAACGGACTCATCGGCGATCAGGCCGCGGCGGGCGTGCAGAGCATCGTCGAGAACGCGCATCGCAGCAGCGGGACCGGCATCGCCGCGATCATCTCGTTCGTGCTGCTCGCGGTCGGTGCATCGGCGACGTTTTCATCGCTCAACACGGCGCTCAACATCGTCTGGCCGATGAGCGGCGAGCAGCGCTCCAGCATCATGACGCTGGTGCGCGTGCGGCTCGTGTCGTTCGGGCTCGTGCTCGGCGTCGCGTTTCTGCTGATCGTCTCGCTCGTGCTCGATACCGCGATTCAGGCGGTCGGCATGTGGCTGTGGGCAAATTCGCCGTTCGTGATCGTCGGCGACGTCGTGCAGCTCGTGGTCGGGCTCGCGATTCTCACCGCCGCGTTCGGCGCATTGATGAAGTTCCTCCCCGATGCGCCCGTGCTATGGCGCGATGCGCTCGTCGGCGGGCTCGTCTCCGCGCTGCTTTTCTCGGCGGGCAAGAAGCTGTTCGCCTTGTATCTGACCCACGCGGGCACCGCGAGCGCGTTCGGCGCGGCGGGTTCGCTCGCCGTTCTGCTGATGTGGCTGTACTTCTCCGCCGCCGTGCTCCTGCTGGGCGCGGAATTTTCGGCGGCGCGCGCGCGAATGCACGATCCGCGCGGCGCATGGGGACAGCAGAACAATGGCCGCGTGCCGCCGGGCAGCCGCGCGAAGATTGGCTCGCTGCTCGCGGCCTCGACGCGCACGGCTGTACCGGTCGCGGGCGCCGCATCCGCCGCCGCGCCGCTCACGCCGGCAAGCGCTCCTGACGATGCCCCCGCCACCGCGATCGCGCGCCGCGCGATCGGCGCCCGCGCACAACACGCGCAACAACTGACGGGACAGGCGCGCAAGAAGGTATCCGCCGTCGCGCGGGCGCTGGCGTTGTCGCGCAAGCTCGCGCGCGCCGAATCGACGGCCACGCGCGCCACCGCGCTCGCGATGGTCGGCGCTGGCCGCAAGGCATCGCATGCCAATGCTGCGGTGCGGCGGCATCCGTGGCGCGCGGTGCTCGTGGCGGCAGGCGCGGGAATGGCGCTCGCATTGCTTTCGCGTCGCGATGCCGCGCGTGAAAACGACCGAGGCTGAGGCGCTTGCGCGCTATGTCGCGCGGCTGTCCGTCGAATCCGAAAGATCGTGCGCCGGGAAAGCGATTTGTTATTTGAAAAGCAAGTAATCGAATATCGGCGTCCGGAAAATCCGATTCAAATGTCCGATTGCGCGCGGAACTTTTCCGCGATAGCCCTGTCTCCCAAAATTCCCCTTGCGACTGCCTGAGAACCTTGACAGGCGGGCTTCACGCCCAAGTGTGTGTTTTTCGAGACAGTCAATATTTTTTCGTTTCTGAAGTTACGAAACGTTGCGTTATTCTCTGCGCCGGCAACAACGATTAATCATTCGCGTGGAGAATTCGATGAAACGAATCGCACTGACGTCCCTCTCGCTGGCGCTGCTCGGCGCAGCAGGCGCGGCGCAAGCACAAACGAGCGTGACGCTCTATGGCGTGATCGATACCGGTCTCGCATATGTGAGCCACGCCAACGAAAACGGCGACCATCTGTTCGGCATGGTCAACGGCACGCTGTCCGGCCCGCGTTGGGGCTTGAAGGGTCAGGAAGACCTCGGTGGCGGCCTCAAGGCAATCTTCCAGTTGGAAAGCGGCTTCGATCCGGGCACGGGTCAGTCGAACCAGGGTGGTCGTCTGTTCGGCCGTCAAGCGTTCGTCGGTTTGAGCGGCAACCAGTGGGGTACGGTCACGTTGGGTCGTCAGTATGACCCGTCGGTCGACATGGTTCAGGGCCTCACGGCCGACAACTACTGGGGCGCTGCCTTCGCAACGCCGGGCGACGTCGACAACTACGACAACAGCCTGCGCGTGAGCAACGCCGTCAAGTACGTGTCGCCGGTGTTCTCCGGCTTCCAGTTCGAAGGCATCTACGGCTTCAGCAACCTCGCGGGCGCTACCGGCCAGGGCCAGACCTGGGGTGCCGCTGCAACGTACGGCAACGGTCCGTTCTCGTTGGCCGCCAGCTACCTGTACGTGAACAACCCGACGGCTGGCCGCACGACCGGCACCACCGGCTGGAACAGCCCGTCGTCGGATTCGCTGTTCAACACGGTGATCAACGTCGGCTACCAGACGGCCCACGCAGTCGCCATCGCGCGCGGCGCAGGCCAGTACGTGTTCGGTCCGTTCACGGCCGGCGCTTCGTACAGCTTCGCTCAGTACAAGAACGACGGCAGCTCGACGTTCACGGAACAAGAGAAGTTCAACGTCGCCAACGCGTACCTGAACTTCCAGCTGACGCCGGCAACGCTGCTCGGCCTGGGCTACACGTACACGCACGGCAGCGGCGACACGTCGGCGAACTACCACCAGGTTTCGATCGGCGCGGACTACTCGCTGTCGAAGCGCACGGACGTCTACGCTGTCGGCGCGTATCAGCACGCAAGCGGCACGCAGCGCAACGCGGACGGCTCGACGCAAGAAGCGCAAGCTTCGATCAGCGACTTCGGTTTCGCAAGCGGCCGCAGCCACCAGGAACTGGTGCTCATCGGCCTGCGCCACAAGTTCTAAGAACAACCGACTGGCGTGGCACGCGAGTGCCGCGCCGGAAGGACAGCAGCATCCTCGAACAGCCATCGGTTTTCCGATGGCTGTTTTTTTTTCGCGTCCGAAAGCGGCAAGCGCAACAAAGTGTTGAATCAACCGCGTGCGCGTCATCCCGCCCGGACAACGGCGGCAGAATCGGCCGAATCTCAATGCCCCGGGGGTTCGCTGAATGCCGCTTCGCTCAAGACTTCTGGCTCCGCTTGCAATGGCCGCGTGCATCGCCGCAACCGCTTGCACGACAGCCGCGCATCGGTCCGATACTGCGCACGCGTCCGCCTTGCCGATGATCATCGCGCATCGCGGCGGCGCAGCCGATTACCCGGAGAACACGCTGATCGCCATCCAGGGCGCGCTGCACAATCGCGCCGATGCGATCTGGCTCACAGTGCAACTCACCCGCGATGGCGTGCCGGTGCTCTATCGCCCGGCCGATCTTTCGACCAACACGGATGGCAACGGAACGGTCGCGGACCACGACTTCGGCGCGCTGCAACATCTCGACGCCGGACGGAACTTCGCCCTCGCCGATGGAAACGGCGTGACGCGCTATCCGTATCGCGATCACGCGCTGCGTATTCCATCGCTCGCGCAGGCGTTGCGCGTGATTCCGCCCGACGTACCCGTGATGCTCGACATGAAGGCATTGCCCGCCGGACCCCAGACGGCGGCGGTCGCGCGCGTGCTGGACGAGGAAAACGCGTGGTCACGCGTGCTGATCTATTCGACCGATGCCGCCTATCAACGGGCCTTCTCGGCCTATCCGCAGGCACGTTCGCGGCTGTTCGAGTCGCGCGATGCGACACGCGCCCGCCTCGCCTACGTGGCGCTCGAATCCACGTGCAAGGACGCACCGTCGCCCGGAAGATGGACCGCGTTCGAGTATGCGAGAAAGATGGAATTGGTCGAAACGTTCACGCTCGGGGAAGCGCGCTCGGCGGTGACGTCGAGACTCTGGACGCCCGCAGCGGTGCAGTGCTTTCGCACCAGAGGCGAGACCCCGATCCTCGCGATCGGCATCGACAACGCCGACGATTATCGCGCCGCCGCCTGTATCGGCATGACGGCCGTGCTCACCGATTCGCCGCGAAAGATGCAAGCGGTCAGGTCGGGCATTGCGCTGCCGCTGCCGTGCCCCTGAAGCCGCTCACTGATGCGGCGCGTTGCCGTTCGATTCGACGTCTTGCGCGAGCGTCTGCGCGGGCGCGCCCGGGCACGGCAGATCGCCGATGACGAGCCGCGGCACCGTGCTGCGCGTCTCGCGCGGACGCAGCGGAACATTGTCGAGCTCGGTCCACGAAGGGTTCGGAATCTCGCCGAAAAGCTGCCTCAGACGCTCGCCCCAGGTCTTGTTGATCATCTGGTAGTACGCGCTGTTGTTGTCGAGCGTGGCGAAGCGCGTGACGCGCAGCGAGTCCTTCTCGTAGACCAGCAGATCGAGCGGCAGACCGACCGAGAGATTCGAGCGCAGCGTCGAATCCATCGAAATGAGCGCGCATTTGGCGGCTTCGTCGAGCGGCGACGACGGCGTGATCACGCGATCGATGATCGGCTTGCCGTACTTCGATTCGCCGATCTGGAAATACGGCGACACACGCGTCGATTCGATGAAATTGCCCGCCGCGTAGATCATGAAGAGTCGCGGCGGCTGGCCGAAGATCTGTCCGCCGAGGATGAAGCTGCAATTGAAGTCGACGCTGAATTCAGCGAGCGACAGCGCGTCGCGCCGATGCACCTCGCGCACCGCATCGCCGACGATGCGCGCGGCTTCCGCCATCGTCTGGACGCTATACAGCGTGGGCGCGTTCGGATCGGAGGGCTCCACGAGCAAATGCGTCACCGCCTGCGTCAAGGCGAGATTGCCCGCCGCGAGCAGGACGAGTACGCGCTCTCCCGGCTGTTCGAAAACAGCCATCTTGCGCGCGGCGCTCACGTGGTCCACGCCGGCGTTGGTGCGCGTGTCGGACAGGAACACGAGTCCCTCGTCCACGCACATGCCCACGCAATAAGTCATGTCGATCCGTCCTGAAACAAGCAAACCCACATTGTACTGAGCGCGACCGCGCGTCGCATCGATGCGTTCACTGATCCGGCTGCCTATCGATGCTCACATGCACCGTCAGCGTTTCCTCCTTCCCGCCGACGCGCGAGCCGCGCACCGGCGCCGCCGATTCGTAATCGCGCGCGACGGCAAGACGGCAATGACGCTCGCCCGCGAACGCCGCCCGGGTCGCATCGATCGACACCCAGCCGTGCTCGATCCACACGTCGGTCCAGGCGTGCACGTCGGCATCCAGATAGCCGCTCACGCAGCGCGCCGGCACGCCCCGCGCGCGGCAGCACGCGAGCATCAGATGCGCGAGATCGCGCGCATCGCCGAAGCCGCTCGCGAGCGCCTGCGCCGCCGTGCCCGCCGCATACGCCGGCTCCGTGCGATACCGCACGCGCTCGCCGATACGCTCCGTCAGCGCGATGAGCGACGCGGGCGTATCGAGCGCGTCGACGCCGTGCGCGAGCTCGCGGATCGCGGCATCGGGCGCGGTAAGCCGCGTGGGACAGGTGAAATGTTCGAGCGGAATCGGACCGGCTTCATCGAAGAGACGGCCATCGGATAAAGCCTCCGTTTCGATCTCGCCCGCCACGCTCACATGAATCTCGCTGTGCGGCTTCGTCAGCACGAGCGTGTGCAGCGCGTTGCCGTAGGCGTCGCGCGTGAGGTCGAGCTTGCCCGGCGCTTCGACATGCCAGTGCCGCACGATCTGCGACGCGCCGCTCGCCGGACTCACGCGAAACTGCTGGATCGAATACGTGACCGGCGTGGCGTAGCGATAGCGGATGTCGTGGCGAATGGTCAGCAGCATGATTCACGCGATCGGCAACATGAGGAAGGTGTGCATCACGCGCAGGCCGAGTTCGTCGACACGCTTGAGAAACTGCGTCAGCCACGCGTGCACGCCCGTTTCGAGTATCTGGCGGATGTCGGCATACAGCACATCGGCGCGCAGCTTGCCCGCGAAACGCTCGCATTCCTTCGACGCGTCCGTGCGCAATTTCGCGAGCGTGTCGCAGACGCCGTCGAGCGATGCCAGCAGCGAACGCGGCATCTGCTCGTTGAGGATCAGCAGTTCGACGACGCGCGCGGGCGTCACGACATCGCGATACACCTTGCGATAAATCTCCAGCGCCGACACGGAACTCAGTATCGACGTCCAGTAGTAGAAGTCTTCGAGCTGCCGCGCGGCTTCGCGCGAGTTCGGCGTGGCATCGGCGAAACGGACATCGAGAATGCGCGCCGTGTTGTCCGCGCGTTCGAGATACGCGCCGAGCTGCATGAAGAAAAACGCGTCGTCGCGCAGCGCGGTGCCCTGCATCACGCCGCGGCACAGATTCGAGCGGTACTTGACCCATTCGAACAGTGCATCCGGGCTCGTTTGCAGTTCCATGTTCGCGAGGCGCTGAGTGAATTCGAGCCAGGTGAAGTTGATCGTTTCCCAGCCGTCGGTGGTGAGCGTGCCGCGCACCGCGCGCGCATTTTCGCGCGTCGCCTGCAGGCACGAGAGGATGCTCGACGGATTGCGCGCATCGGCGACCATGAAGTGCAGCATGTCCTCGCGCGAGCGCGATCCCGGATGACGCGCGTCGAACATGTCTTCCAGCTCGGATATCTTCAGCACCGAACGCTGCGCGCGCGCTTCCTGCTCGGGCGTTTGCGGCAGGAGCGCGCCTTCCATGTTGATGTCGAGCATGCGCGCGGTGTTCTCGGCGCGCTCCATGTAACGCGCCATCCAGAACAGGTGATCGGCGGTTCGGCTCAGCATGTCATTCGACCATCCACGTATCTTTGGTCCCGCCGCCTTGCGACGAATTGACGACGAGCGAGCCTTCGCGCAGCGCGACGCGCGTGAGGCCGCCCGCGCACATCGACACTTCGCGGCCCGACAGCACGAACGGCCGCAAATCGATATGACGCGGCGCGATGCCCGCCTCGACGAAGGTCGGGCACGCGGAGAGCGCGAGCGTCGGCTGCGCGATATAGCCTTCGGGCCGCGCGAGCAGCAACGCGCGAAAGGTTTCGATTTCCTCTTGCGTCGATGCCGGCCCGACGAGCATGCCGTAGCCGCCCGCGCCGTGCACTTCCTTCACGACGAGCTCCGGCAGATGCGCGAGCGTGTACGCGAGATCGTCGGGCTTGCGGCACTGAAACGTCGGCACGTTGTTCAGGATCGGCTTCTCGCCGAGATAGAACTCGATCATGTCGGGCACGAACGGATAGATCGATTTGTCGTCGGCGATGCCGGTGCCCATCGCGTTGGCGAGCGTCACGCGCCCCGCGCGATACGACGTCAGCAAGCCCGGAATCCCGAGCGCCGAATCGGCGCGAAACGCGAGCGGATCGAGAAAGTCGTCGTCCACGCGGCGATAGATCACGTCGACGCGGCGCGGGCCGTGCGTCGTCCGCATGAAGACATAGTTGTCGTCGACGAAAAGATCCTTGCCCTCGACGAGTTCCACGCCCATCTGCTGCGCGAGGAAGGTGTGCTCGAAGTACGCCGAGTTGTACATGCCGGGCGTCAGCACGACGACCGCCGGATCGTCGACGCCTTCAGGCGCGATCGAACGCAATGTTTCCAGCAGCAGGTCGGGATAATGCGCGACCGGCGCGACGCGGTTCTGCACGAAGAGTTCGGGAAAGAGCCGCATCATCATCTTGCGGTTTTCGAGCATGTACGACACGCCCGACGGCACGCGCAAATTGTCTTCGAGCACGTAGAACTCGCCCGCCGCGCCCGCGCGCACCACATCGACGCCCGCGATATGCGCGTAGACGTCGAGCGGCACGTCGACGCCCTGCATTTCCGGCCGATATTGCGCGTTCGTGTAGACCTGTTCGGCCGGAACGCGCCCGGCGAGCACGATGTCGCCGTCGTGGTAGATATCGTGCAGAAAGAGATTGAGCGCCTGCACGCGCTGCCGCAAACCGGCTTCGAGCACGCGCCATTCGTCGCCGGGAATGATGCGCGGAATCATGTCGAAGGGAATGAGCCGCTCGGTGCCGGACAGATCGCCATTCACCGCGAACGTGATGCCGACGCGCCGGAACAGCACGTCCGCTTCGGCGCGCTTTCTCGCGATGGTTTCGGGGCGCTGCTGCGCGAGCCAGCGTGAAAACCGCGCGTAGTGACTGCGCACGGTGTCGTCCTGACGCATTTCATCGTAGATCTGCATCATTGCGTCCTTCGTTTTTTTACCGCATTTCCTTGCAGTATCGGACGAAAGTGCGCGACGTGCGCCACTTTTTTAGCGCGCGTTCATGGTGCACGGCCGTTTCGCGCTAGACTGCCCGCTCAACGCTCAACGTTTCATCATGTCCGACGCTTTCGAAGACGAAGCCGATTCCCTCGCCGATGCCCTTCTCGCAGGACTCGTGCGCCCGATCGTTTTCGTCGATCTGGAAACCACCGGCTCGAACGCGACCGAGGACCGCATCACCGAAATCGGCGTCGTTGAAGCGAGCACGGCGGGCATCGAGCGCTGGAGCGTGCTCGTCGATCCGGGCGTGCCGGTGCCGCCGTTCATCGCGCGCCTGACCGGCATCGACGACGCCATGCTGCGCGGCCAGCCCACCTTCGAATCGCTCGCGCCCGCGCTCGCCGAGCGGCTGCACGGCAAGCTCTTCGTCGCGCACAACGCGCGCTTCGATTACGGCTTCCTCAAGAACGCCTTTCGCCGCGCGGGCATCGCGTTTCGCGCGGATACGCTGTGCACGGTGCGGCTGTCGCGCGCGCTCTTTCCATCGGTCGAAAGACATGGTCTCGATGCGCTCATCGCGCGGCTGAACCTCGCGCCCGAAGGACGCCATCGCGCGCTCGCCGACGCCGACCTGCTCTGGCAGTTCTGGCAGAAGATTCACGCGCTCTATTCGCAGGATCTCGTCGACGCAGCCATCAAAACGCTCGTGCGCCGCGCGAGCTTGCCCGCCGCGCTGCCCGAAGGCGCGCTCGATGCGTTGCCGTCGGCGCCCGGCGTCTATCTCTTTCACGGCGACGACGACGTGCCGCTCTATGTCGGCAAGAGCATCAACCTGAAACAACGCGTTGCGGCGCATTTTTCGGGCGATCACAGGCTTCAGAAGGACTTGTCGATCTCGCAGGCGATCCGTCGCATCGAATGCCGCGAGACGGTCGGAGAGCTCGGCGCGCTGCTGCTCGAAGCGAAGCTCGTGAAGGAGCTGAAGCCGACGCACAATCGCTTGCTCAAAGGCGCATCGGCAACGTGTGCGTGGCAGTGGCTACCGGGCGCGCACGCGCCGACGCTCGTGAAGGCGAACAAACGCGATCTGTCGCGCGAGGAACATCTCTTCGGCGTGTTCGCGTCGCGCGCGAAAGCGCATGCGTTCATGCGCCATCTGGCGGATGAACACAATCTCTGTCACGCGACGCTCGGCCTCGAAAAAGCGCCGCTTTCGCCGGGGCGCGGCTGCTTCGGCTATCAGGTGAAACGCTGCCTCGGGTCGTGTGCGGGAATCGAAACGCTCGCGGATCACGCCTCGCGTGCGCTCGATGCGCTCGAAGGCGCGCGCCTCGTGAAATGGCCGCACGACGGGCCGATCGCCGTCTGCGAGCGCGATGAAGCATCGGGTCGCGAAGCATGGCACGTAATCGATCGATGGTGCTATATCGGCACATGCGCGACACGCGACGGCATCGCGCCGCTGCTCGCCGACGCACCCGACCTACGCCCGTTCGACTCGGATGTGTACAGCCTGATCGCGAAGCGCCTCGCGCCGGAACAACTGCAATGGATCGCATGCGATGCGCGGCCTGCGTTCCAACTCGTCGTACAGGACGCGCCCGCGCGCGCCGCCGTCACACAGCAGACGAAACGCGCGACGACGAAGCGCCGCGCACCCGCCGACGACCAGTTCGCGCTGATGCTTTAAGCGATGCCGCCGTTCGCGCGCAGCACCTGGCCGTTGACCCAGCCCGCATCGGGCCCGACGAGAAACGCGACGATCGAGGCGATATCGTCCGGCTGACCGAGACGTTCGAGTGGCGGCATCTTCGAGAACGTGGCGATCTGCTCGTCGGTCTTGCCCTTGAGGAACAGCGACGTCGCCACCGGTCCGGGCGCGACCGCATTCACCGTGATGCCGCGTCCGCGCAACTCCTTCGCGAACACATGCGTGAACGATTCGACCGCCGACTTCGTCGCGTTGTAGATCGCGTAGCCCGGCATGTTGAGCGCGAGCGTCGTGCTCGAAAAGTTCACGATGCGCCCGCCGCCCTTCATGCGCGCCGCCGCTTCGCGCAGCGTGTTGAACGTGCCGCGCACGTTGATATCGAACGTCTGGTCGTAAAGCGCATCGCTCGTGTCGGCGAGCGGCGCGGTCTTCAGAACGCCCGCGTTGTTGACGAGCGCATCGACTTTGCCGAGCTGCGCTTCGACGGTCTCGAACATGTCGCGCACGTCGTCGGCTTTGGCGACATCCGCTTTTACGGCGATCGCCGTGTTTCCCGCTTCGCGCAATTGCACGACGAGCGCATCCGCCTCCTTCGCGCTCGACGCATAGTTCACCGCGACCGCGAAGCCGTCGCGTGCAAGACGCCGCGCGATCTCGGCGCCGATGCCGCGCGACGCGCCCGTGACGATCGCCACGCGTTTCGCTTGAGTCTGACTCATGATGGGCTCCTCAAAGTGGCTGTTCGATGAGAAGCATGATGAATCATTCCGTTTTCGCGATCATCGTGCGTGGATTAGTATCATCGTTCCAGTAGCTTTAACAATTCACCGCCCATTCGCCATGGATCGATTCCAGGAAATGCAGGTCTTCGTGCGTATCGCGGAGCGGCACAGCTTCACGCAAGCGGCCGACGATCTGCAGATACCGCGCGCCACCGTCACTAATCTGATGAAGCGCATGGAAGAGCGGCTCGGCGCGCGCCTGCTCGAACGCACGACGCGCACGGTGCGCCTCACGCCCGATGGCGAAGAGCACTATCGGCGTTGCGTGCGTCTCATCGCCGATCTGGAAGAAGCGGAAGGCTCGTTCAAGCACGCGGAGCCGAAGGGTTTGTTGCGCGTGAATCTGCAAGGCACGCTCGCGCGGCATTTCATCATGCCGGGACTGCCCGCGTTTCTCGAGCGTCATGCGCAGATCGAACTGCATATCGGCGAGGACGACAGGCTCGTCGATCTCGTGCGCGAAGGCGTCGATTGCGTGCTGCGCGCGGGCATGTTGCAGGATTCGTCGATGATCGGCCGGCGCGTCGCGCTGCTCGAACAAGTCACCGTGGCGAGTCCCGCGTATCTCGCGCGTGAAGGCACGCCGGATGATCTCGAAGCGCTTGCATCGCATCGCGCGGTGAACTTCGTATCGAGCGCGACGGGTCGTGCATTGCCGCTGGAGTTCAGCGTCGACGGGCGTATCGAGACCATCGAATTGCAGGCGTCGGTTTCGGTGTCGGGCGTCGAACTCTATACGCAAGCCGCGCTCGCCGGACTCGGCATCGTGCAGGTGCCGCGCTATCACGTCGACGATGCTTTGAACAATGGTCGTCTGCGACTCGTGCTTCCCAACCTTCCGCCACCACCGATGCCTATCTCCGTGCTGTATCCGCATAACCGGCAGCTCTCCGCGCGCGTACGGGTTTTCGCGGATTGGTTGAGCGAGATCTTCGCGCCTTTCAACGCGCGCGCGTCATAAGGAAAGCAAAAGCAAGGAACGCAAAAGCAAGGGACGAGAAAGCAAAAGAGGCCAGCATCCCGATGAAGGGAAGCTGGCCTCTTGTTCGACGCGCTTCGATTTCGCCAACGAAACCGAAGCCGTGATGCCGGCGAAAGAGACTTAAGCCGCTGCGTCCTTCAGCTTCTTCAGCGCGCGCGCCTTGATGCGAACGCTTGCCGGCTTGGCCGGGAACCAGCGCTCCTCGCCCGTGAACGGGTCCTTGCCGAAGCGCTTCTTCTTCGCGGCCACGGCTTGCGCGGTGATCTTCAGCAGGCCCGACAGCGTGAATTCGCCAGCGCCCTTCTTGTGGATCGAACCGAGGATGGTGTCTTCCAGCGCGACCAGCACGGCCTTCACCGCTTTCACGTCGACAGCGGCGCGATCTGCGAGATGCGTTGCGAGCGATGCCTTCGTGAACGTGTCCTTGATCGGCGTGGGAGCGCCGCTCGTGGTCTTCTTCGCGGCTACTTTCTTCGCGGCAACTTTCGGTGCTGCTGCTTTCTTCACCGGTGCGGCAGCGGTCTTCGCCGTGGCCTTCTTGGCCGGGGCTTTCTTGGCAGCGGTTTTAGCGGAAGTCGGCATGTTTCTCCTACCTGTTTTTGGTCAGTGATATTCGAATACGTTCGCACCGATGCGTTCGTATCACGCCGGATTCTACATAGGCCAAGCGAGTTCGTGCGAGTCTTTTGCGCTTTTATATCGTTTTTATAGGGGTTTTTCGTGGCGTCGCGCTGACACGCAAGTCATGGAGCCGCGTTTACATCGCATACGTCGCGCGCTTTATCGCTGCATCGACGATGCAAATGCGCAATGCGCGATATGCGCGATGAGCGGATAGTGATCCGATGCGATACGCGAAAGCGGCGTGCGATGCACATCGACACGCATGAGACGTTCGCCCGGATGCACCCAGATGCGATCGAGCGCGAAGAGCGGATAGCGCGTCGGAAAGGTGCGCAACGCACTCGCGCGATGAAAGTGCGTGACGAGCCGCCGCAACGTGCGGCCATAGACGAACCATTCGTTCAGATCGCCGAGCAGGATCACGGGCAGCGCGGGCGTATCGAAGCTTTGCAGCACTTGCTCCACTTGCGCGCGCCTTTCGCTCGATGCAAGCCCGAGATGCGTCGCGACCACACGCCAGAGTTCGCCGCCGCAATCGATATCGGCATCAAGCGCGCCGCGCGGCTCGCGGCTCCTGAACGAAAGATCGAGCGTGCGGACCGCGCGCACCGGATAGCGCGTGAGCACTGCGTTGCCGTAACGCCGTTCGGGCGTGTCGAGCGTCGGGCCCGCGACCGCGTTCAGGTTCGTCATGCGTTGCAGCACGTCGAGCACATCGGGCGCGCCGCTGCCGCCGAGCGGCACTTCCTGCAGCGCGAAGATGTCCGCATCGATCTCGGCGAGCACTGCGCCGATGCGTTCCGGCGCGAACTTGCCGTCGATGCCTATCGCGCCATGCAAGTTGTATGTGGCGATGCGCAGCTCGCGTGCGCGCGCGTCCTTCATATATTCGCGTTCGATGACGGTCTCGTGCATCAGCGTCATGAGTTGACCTCGTCGGGGCGCTCGTTTTTCGTCGATGATTCGCGCGGCATCGTGCCGTTCTCGCGCAGTTCGCTCGCGCGTTTGGCTTCGTCGCTGGCGCGCGATTTGTCCGCATCGCTCGGTGCGCCTTCGTGCGCGTCGTGACGATTCTTGCCGCCGAGAAAGCGCTGCAGCAGCAGCGACGCGCCGATCAGCGCCGCGCCGATGCCGATCAGCACCGCGAACGAGCCGACCGTCGGCCGATGCAGCGACGCGACGAACTGATGCGCGAACGCGACCGTCAGAAAGATGCCGGGGCCCATGCCGAGCATCGTGCCGATCATGAAGTCGCGCATGCGGATATGCGATGCGCCCGCCACGAGATTGACGATCGCAAATGGTGCAACGGGCAAGATCCGCAACACGACGACCGCGACGATGCCGCGCTTCGCCACGCGTTCGGACAGCCGGTTGACGCGCGCGCCCGCGAGCTTGCGCACCGCGTCACGGCCGAGCCAATTGCCAAGGGAATACGATATCGCCGCTGCAATCGTCGTGCCGATGAACGCATAAGCCGCGCCCCAGGACGCGCCGAAAACGATGCCCGTCGTCGCGATCAGCAACGTGATCGGCACGGCCATGACGGCCGCGATGACATAGCCGAGCACGATCCAGACCGGCGCGAGCGGCAGCGAATCGATATGGCGCGTCGCGTTCGTGAGCGACTTCAGGTTCACGTAATCGCCGAGCGGCGTCCAGTGCCACAGACCCGCGACGACCACGACCATCAGCGCGAACATGCCGAGCAGCGCGAAGCGGCCGATGAGCGGACGCGTCTTTTCCGCAGGCACGAACTGATCGACGAGTTCGTCGGCGGCGATCGGCGTTTCGGGATCGATCAGCGCCTCGGGCGGAATCAGCTGGTCGAGCTCCGTCGACACTTGCGGATCGAGCGGCACCATCGTGCGATGTTCGTCGCGGTCGCGCAACAGCGCCTGAATTCCCGCATTCGTGCCGTTGCGCGCCTCTCGTTCGCGCACCACATCCGCGATATCGCAACCGAGATGCTCGGCGAGCAGCGTGTCGCGCATCGTCGCGATCGCGCGGCGGATACGCGCATCCGCGCCCGCATCGATGGAGACGTTGCATTCGCTGTCGAGGACCATCGAGCGATTGTTCAGATTGGCCGAACCGACGATCAGCAATTCGTCGTCGACGATCATCAGCTTGCTGTGCACGTTGACGATCGCGTCGCCGAGCTTCGGCACGCTCGGGCACAGCAGCCGATAACGTCCATGCGCGTCGGCGTTTTTCAGAAGCCTGTGCAGGCGCGCGCGCAGCACGCCCATCGTCACTTCCTGAAGCCAGCCGCTCTGATTGCGCGGCACGACGATCGTGAGATCGGGTCCGTCCTCGCGCGCGAGCGAATCCGCGAGCGCCGCGCCGATCGTCCCCGAAGTGAAGTACTGGTTCTCGATATAGATGCTGCGCCGCGCCCGCGCGATGGCGTCGAGATACTGCGTGCGAATCTGCTGCACCGGTTCGCGGCCGAGATAATCCGGCTCGGTGAGCGAGATGGCGATATCGACATCTTCGAGATCGACGCGTCGCGAAGGCGGCCAAGGATCGTTCTGCAGCGTCGCGCGATGCGCGCGAATCGCGAGGCGCTTGCCGCATGCGCGGGCCCATCGTTCGCGTGCGAGCTGGCCGATTTCGCGCGCGGCGTCGCCATCGAACATCGTGTGGACGTCGTGAAACGGCTGATATGCCGCGCCGTTCGCATCGCGGCGCAGCGGCTCGTCGGGCGCGTGCGCGGACGTGTCCCAGCGCGAGCGCGTGAGATCGAGTCCGCCGACGAATGCCACGCGATCATCGATCACGACGATCTTCTGATGCTGCGATCCGCCGAGCGGATGCTTGCCGTCCATCTGGAACGCGATGCGCCGGTGCGTGCGCCAGCCCATCTTGTAGACGGGCAGCCATTCGCGCTCGAATGCGTAGAGCATCGCGAAATCCCACGCGAGAATGTAGATGCGCAGACGCCGCTTGTCGCCCGCGAGCGCGTGCAGAAAATCGCCGAGCGCTTCGGGATAGCCGTCGTCCGCGCCTTCGGGCGTGAGCTTCATGCGGCTATCGATATCCCAGCCGAGGATGAACACCGTGCGCTCCGCGCGCGTGAGCGCCTCGCGCAGCACGCGGAAATAATCGGCGCCATCGATGAGCAGACTGAAGCGATCTGCGTGACGCACGCTCGCGCAATTGCGCCCTGGCTGAAAAAACGGCTCGTCGTTTGCGTGGTTCATGTGCCTCTGTGTGCCTCTGCATACCCCGCGACGGGCTTCGCGGCGAAATAACTTTCGTTTTGCAAGCCCCATGCCCGCCGCGCCGCGCGATGTTACGCTTCGTTGCACATGCCGATTCCGGAGCGACATGCGCGATGAACGATAACGAAGTCACCAATCAGGACGATGAGCGCGCAGGACTCGTTCCGCTCGCGGCGGCATCGGTGGTCGTGGGGGCGGCGACGGGCGCGATCGGCGTGCTCTTTCGCTTCGCGCTCGAACGCGGCGATATCTGGCGCAACGCGTTCGTCGCGTGGGCGCACGCGGGCCACGATGCGGCGATCGTGCTCGTCGTGCTCGCGGCGACGGCGGCATCCGCGCTCGCCGCATGGCTCGTCGCGCGTTTCGCGCCGATGGCGAGCGGCAGCGGCATTCCACACGTCGAAGCGGTGCTGCACGGCAGCGTGCCGCCTGCGCCGCTCGTGCTCATCCCGATCAAGTTCGTGGGCGGCGTGCTCGCCATCGGCGCGGGGCTCGCGCTCGGCCGCGAAGGTCCGACCGTGCAGATGGGTGCATCGATCGCACATGCCATCGGCACGTCTTTCAGGCGCAATGCCGGCGATTGCCGTGTACTGCTCGCGGCCGGCGCGGGCGCGGGGCTCGCCACGGCGTTCAATGCGCCGATCGCGGGCGCAGTGTTCGTGCTCGAAGAACTGATGCGCCGTTTCGATACCCGCACGGCGGTCGCGGCGCTCGGCGCATCCGCGAGCGCGATCGCGATGGCGCGTCTGCTGCATGGCGATCTGCCCGACTTTCATCTGCCCGCGCAGCCGTTTCCCGGCTTCGAGATGACCGGCGCGCATCTCGTGCTCGGCCTGTTGCTGGGGCTGCTCGGCGCGCTGTACAGCCGCGTGATTCTCTGGACGCTCGATGTCGCCGACTCGATCGCGCCGCCCGCATCGGTGAAACATGCGACGGCGCGCGCCGCCGTGGTCGGCGCGGCGGTCGGCCTGCTCGCGTGGTTCGCGCCGGCTCTCGCCGGCGGCGGCGATGCGCTCACCGAGCGCGCGCTGCTCGGCGCGGGAACCGTCGCGAGCGTGACGGCGATGTTCGCGTTGCGCTTCGTGCTCGGCCCGGTGTCGTATGCGGCGGGCACGCCAGGCGGCCTTTTCGCGCCGATGCTCGCGCTCGGCGCGCAGACGGGCCTCGTGTTCGGCCGCGTGTGTCTCGACTGGTTTCCCGGCATGGCGAGCCCCGCCGGCGACACCGCCACGTTCGCGGTGGTCGGCATGGCGGCGTTCTTCGTCGCGGTGGTGCGCGCGCCGGTGACGGGCATCGTGCTCGTCACGGAAATGACGGCGAGCTTCACGCTGCTTCTGCCGATGCTCACCGCCTGCTTCACCGCGATGATCGTGCCGATGCTCCTGCGCGTGCCGCCGATCTACGATTCGCTCGGCGAACGCGCGGCGCGGCATCGCTGACGCGGACGCTGCATGCGTCGAGCCGTTGCGGTAGTCTCGTCGATGGACTTCATCCACGAGGACACGCAATGGAATATCGACATCTCGGTGCTTCGGGCTTCAAGGTTCCCGTCCTGAGCTTCGGCACCGGCACTTTCGGCGGCAAGGGCGAACTCTTTCAGGCGTGGGGCGAGACCGACGTGAGCGAAGCGCGCAAGCTCGTCGACATCTGCCTCGACGCGGGCGTGACGATGTTCGACACCGCCGACATCTACTCGCGCGGCACGTCGGAATCGATACTCGGCGAGGCGCTCAAGGGCCGGCGCGACAAGGTCATCGTCTCGACCAAGGCGACCTTCCGCTTCGACGACAACGACCCGAACGCCGTCGGTTCGTCGCGCTTTCATCTCATCAAGGCCGTGAACGGGGCACTGGAACGCCTGCAAACGGATTACATCGACGTGTTCCAGTTGCATGGCTTCGATGCGAAAACGCCCGTCGAAGAGACGCTTTCCACGCTCGACGATCTCGTGCGCGCAGGAAAAATCCGCTATACGGGCGTGTCGAATTTCTCGGGCTGGCATTTGCAGAAATCGCTCGATGTGGCCGACCGTTACGGCTATCCGCGCTATGTCGCGAATCAGACTTACTACTCGCTGATCGGCCGCGATTACGAATGGGAGCTGATGCCGCTCGGCATCGATCAGGGCGTCGGCGCGATCGTCTGGAGCCCGCTCGGCTGGGGACGCCTCACCGGCAAGATTCGGCGCGGCCAGCCGCTGCCCGCGACGAGCCGTCTGCACAAAACCGCCGACATGGGGCCACCGGTGCCGGACGAATATCTGTACCGCGTCGTCGATGCGCTCGACGCCATCGCCGAGGAAACCGGCAAGACCGTGCCGCAGATCGCGCTCAACTGGCTGCTGCAGCGCCCCACGGTCGCGACTGTGCTGATCGGCGCGCGCAACGAGGAGCAACTGCGGCAGAACCTCGGCGCGGTCGGCTGGAACCTCACGGCGGAACAGGTGAAGAAGCTCGATGAGGCGAGCGCGGTGCGGCCCGCGTATCCGTACTGGCATCAACAGGGATTCGCGGAACGCAATCCGTTCCCCGTGTAAGGAGGTTGGGCTGGGCGCGACGGCGCGTCGCGTCCGAACACCGTACAGGAAGTCACCTGACAATCTGTACCGGTACTGTACCGGACACCTTCCGTACACTTGGCGCTCATCGAATCCTTCATTGCGGAGCGCGCCATGCCCACCGAACTTCTGAACGCCCTTCCAGCCGCCGCGCTGTTCGCGCTGGTGACGACCATCACGCCCGGTCCCAACAACACGATGCTGCTCGCCTCGGGCGTCAATTTCGGGTTGAGGCGCACGCTGCCGCACATGCTCGGCATCAGCGCGGGCATGGCGATCCTGATGATCGCGGTCGGCCTCGGGCTCGCGCAGGCGTTCGAGCGTCTGCCGATCCTCTACACGGTGCTGGAAGCGGCGAGCGTCGCGTATCTGCTGTATCTGGCGTGGAAGATCGGCACGTCGTCGTCGGTGCAGATGCGCGACAGCAAGGCGCGCCCGATGCGCTTTCACGAAGCGATCGCGTTTCAGTGGATCAATCCCAAGGCGTGGATGATGGTGCTCACCGCCGCGAGCACGATCCACCTGCACGCGAGTCTTTCGCTGAACGCCGCGCTGATGGCCGTCGTGCTCGTCGTGATCGGCTTGCCGTGCATCACGATGTGGGCCGCGTTCGGCACGTCGCTGCGCCGCTTTCTCGCGGATCCGCGCCGGTTGCGCATGTTCAACATCACGATGGCCGTCTTGCTCGTGTTGTCGCTGTATCCGATCGTCGCCCATTTTTTCGCTTGATGCGCGATCCGAAACACGCGCGTCGTCTTTGCCTCGACGCGCGTCCCGGTGCATACTGGCCTTACGCGCCGGCACGCAAAATCTGCCGTCCTGCTTGCAAGATTGGGACTGCGTTTCTTTATCGTCAGCACGGTCTGTTCACCTTTCCGCCCGAACGATCCTCAACTGATCCTTAAGCGATCCTTTAAGGCGGACTATTCAGCCCGGCGCGTACAAGCCTTGCTAGTCCGTTGGTTCGCGCCGAATCGTCGGCGCGGCTTTGAAATCTGTTCAAGGAGTACGCCATGTCTGGAGCCAATCGCCCGTCCGGTCCCGCCACGCGCAAATCCCTCGACCTAGCCGATCAGATCGAACGCGATGAACTGGAGAACAACCTGCCGGATGCGCTCAACAGCGTCGACGACGAAGACGACGACGATGAAACCGACTCCGATCGCACACTAGGCCGTTAGCCTCGACAGCCGGACACATCGCGCGAAGGCAAGCGCGATCCGCGACGCCGCAATGTTCCTTTCATTGCGGCGTTTTTGCATCTCCGGCACGCGGGCGATGCGCTGGGCACGTCCGTTGCTTTGAACGATGCGCGGGAAAACCGATGAGCGAAAGCGGCGGCATAGATCCGCCTGCATATCGACCGATCAACCGATCATCCGATCCACCAAGGAGGGCAACATGCTCCGTTACGCTGTCATCTTCTTCATCATCGCGATCATCGCGGCCGTCTTCGGCTTCGGCGGAATCGCAACGGGCGCGGCGGAAATCGCCAAGATCCTGTTCTTCATCTTTATCGTGATCTTTCTGGCGACCTTGCTGCTCGGCGTGTTCAGGCGATGACGCCATTCACGCAGCACACGCCGTAAAGCAAAACGCGCGGGCTTCGACGAAGGCCGCGCGTTTTTTCGTCAGGTGACGATCACCCGGTTCTTCCCGTCTCTCTTCGCGCGATACAGCGCGAGATCGGCGGCTTCGACGAGCTGCTTCGACGCATCGTCGTGCATCGCCATCTGTATCGCGCCGCCGACGCTGATCGTCACGCGCCCGCTCGACGAACCCGCATGCGGCACGTCCAGCGCCTCGACCGCGATGCGTATTTTCTCGCCGAGCAGACGCAAGCCCGGCGCCGATGTCGAGAGCAGCACGACCGCGAATTCCTCGCCGCCGAAGCGCGCGGCGAGATCGGTCGGACTGGCGAGACTCGATTCGATCGTATGCGCGACGAGCTTCAGCACATCGTCGCCGGCGACGTGGCCATATGTGTCGTTGTACGACTTGAAGTTATCGACATCGATCATCAGAAAGCCGATGGACGCATGCTCGCGAGCGGCGCGCCGCCATTCCGCGTTCAGATAATCGTCGAGACGGCGGCGATTCGACAAACCCGTCAGCCCGTCCGAATGCGTCAGGCGCTGCAATTCCAGATTCGTTTCGAGCAGCTTCTGCTGCGACTGACGCAGCGCGCGATACGCTTCGTCGCGTTGCAGCAGGTTCTGATACGAACGCGAGTGATAGCGCACGCGCGCGACGAGCTCGATGGTATCGGGCAGCTTCACGAGATAGTCGTTCGCGCCCGCCGCGAATGCCGCGCTCTTGATGCGCGGCTCTTCCTTCGTCGAGAGCACGATGATCGGGATATCGCGCGTCGCCGGATGCTCGCGATACTGACGAACGAGCGTCAGGCCATCGACGCCGGGCATCACGAGATCCTGCAGGATCACCGTCGGCCGCGTTTCCTGCGCGGTGCGCAACGCCTCTTCCGGATTCGCGCAGTAATGCAGATCGACGTTGCGCTCTTCGGCGAGCGCGCGGCGCAACGCTTCCGCGATGATCGCCTGATCGTCGACGAGCAGCACCATCACCGGCAACTCGGCGGCGGGCGGCGCGTTCAATGCGGCGGCGAGCAGATCGGACACGGCGCGCTCGTCCGCGATTGCACGCGAGCCCGCGCGCTCGATGCTCGCCGACGCGGCGGCCGCGGCCCGTTTCGCGCGCTCGGCCAGCGGATCGGGATGAGGAGTTTTCATGAAACGTGTGTCCTTGGTTGATGTGCTTCGCTGAGCTCAGTCGAACGCCTTGGCGATCGCATCCGCGATGCGCGGCAGCGGCAGTATCGACGCCGCCGCGTTGAGCGCGGCCGCCGCCTTCGGCATGCCGTACACCGCGCTCGTCGCCTCGTCCTGCGCAATGGTGTGATAACCCTTCGCGCGCATCGCCTTCAGTCCGATCGCGCCATCGCGGCCCATGCCGGTCAGCAGCACGCCGACCGCGCGTCCGGTCCAGCGCTCGGTCACGCTCTGAAAGAACACGTCGACGGACGGGCGATACGGCAATTGCTCCGGATGCGCGGTGTAGCCTAGGCGCGTGGCGTCGGCGAAATGCAGATGATCGTTGGTCGCGGCGAGCAGCACTTCGCCGGGCGCGGGCCTGTCGCCTTCACGCGCGATACGCACGGGCAGCGCCGATTGCGCATCGAGCCATTGCGCCATGCCTTCGGCGAACGCCCGATCGACGTGCTGCACGATGACGAGCGCCGCCGCGAAATGCTTCGGCAACGCGCCGAGCAGTGTCGCGAGCGCGGACGGTCCGCCCGCCGATGCGCCTATCGCGACGAGACGATCGCCGCTCTTCATGGCGGGCAAAACGCTCGACGATGCGAGCCGCGCGCCGATCTGATCGATCTTCGCGATCAGCGCCGCCGCACCGCGACGCGCATCGGCGCCGGCGAGCGCGGGCGTATCGACGGCATCGAGCGCGCCCGCGCCCATCGCTTCATAGACGCGCCATGCGTTCGCGCCGACATCGACCGTGACGACGAGAATCGCGCACGGCGAACGCGCCATGATGGTCCGCGACGCCTGCACGCCATCGACATTCGGCATCACGAGATCCATCAGCACGACATCGGGCGTGTGCGCCGCGCAATAGTCGATCGCCTGCTGGCCGTCGTGCGCGATCCACGCGATGTCGAAGTCGGGCCGCGACGCGAGCGCGCGACGCAACGCTTCCACCGCCAGCGCAACATCGTTGACGATGCCGATCTTCATGTCTTCGCCTCGCCGATGAGATCGCGCACGGCATCGATCAACGCCTGATCGTGAAAGCTGCCTTTCGCGAGGTAATAGTCCGCGCCCGCGTCGAGGCCGCGCTGACGATCTTCCGCGCGATCCTTGTACGACACGATCATCACCGGCAGGGCGGCGAGTTGCGCATCGCGCTTGACGAGCGTGACGAGCTCGATGCCATCGAGCCGCGGCATGTCGATATCGGTGATGACGAGATCGAAGTCCGCGCCGCGCACCGCGTTCCAGCCGTCCATGCCATCGACCGCGACGGACACGTCGTAGCCGCGCGACGCGAGCAGCTTGCGTTCGAGTTCGCGCACGGTGAGCGAATCGTCGACGACGAGCACGCGCTTCGCGCTCGCCACGCGTGCACGCGAAGCGCCGGCACCGACGCGCCCGAGCTCGCCGCTGCCGACGAGCTTCTCGACCGAACGCAGCCAGTCGTCGAGATCGGCGATGAGCAGCGGATCGCCGTTCTCCATCAGCGCGCCCGCCGCGATGTTGCGCACCTTGCCGAGGCGCTTGTCGAGCGGTTGCACCACGAGCATCCGCTCGCCGAGAAAGCGATCGACGACGATGCCGTAACTCGCCGCGCCTTGTCCGATGACGACGACGTTGAGCCTTTCGCTCGCGGCTTCGAACGCGGCGGTTTCGAGAATCTGATGCGCGGTGACGAGGCCGATGCGCTTGCCGTCGAAGGAAAAATGCTGCTGGCCTTCGAGCATGTCGATGGCGCTCGCGGGCAGCACCAGCGTGCGCGCGACATGCGCGAGCGGCAGTCCGTAGGGCTCGCCCGCCACTTCGACGATCAGGCTGCGGATCACCGACAACGTCAGCGGCAATTGCAGCGCGATGCGCGTGCCCACATGCGTTTCCTGCGTCACGCGCACGCTGCCGCGCACTTGCCGCACGATGTCCTGCACCGCATCGAGGCCGACGCCGCGGCCGGGTACATCGGTGACGGCATCGCGCATCGAAAAGCCGGGCAGCAAGAGAAACTCGAGCAGTTCCGCTTCGGTGAGGCGCGCGGCTGTATCTTCGCTCGCGAGACGCTTGCGCACGACCGCGCGGCGAAGCGCATCGAGATCGACGCCCGCGCCGTCGTCGGACACGCTGATGAAAAGCGAGCCCGCGCTATGGCGCGCTTCGAGCGTGATCGTGCCGGTTTCGGGCTTGCCGAGCGCGCGGCGCAATGAGGGCGGCTCGATGCCGTGATCGACCGCGTTGCGCAACAGATGCCCGAGCGGCGCGTCGAGCAGATCGAGAATGTCGCGATCGACCTGCGTCGATTCGCCCGCGATGACGAGATGCACGTCGCGACCGAGTCCGCGCGCGACATCGCGCACCATGCGCGCGAAGCCGCCCGTTGCATCGACGAAGGGACGCATGCGGCACGCGAGCGCTTCGTCGTAGATCTGCTGCGCGAGATGCGTCGAACGCCGGTCGTAGTTTTCCAGTTCAGCCAGACGCTCGCTCAACTGACGATGCGCTTCCGCCGTCAAACGACGCGCTTCGTCGAGCGCGGCGTGTGTGCGTGCATCGAGTTGCGCGGCGTTCGAATCGGTCAGCGATTCGTGCAGGCGTTCGAGCGCGCGGCTCGCATCGTGCTGCACGCGCTTCACGCGCAGCATCGATTGCGAAAACGGCTTCAGCCAGCGCGATTCGACGAGCGATTCGCCCGAATGACTCAGCAGGCGATCGAGCGTGTCCGCGCGCATGCGCAACATGCGAGCTTCGTTCGTGCGCGATGGTGCCGGAATTGGCTCGGACGGTTTCGTCGGTGTAAGTTCGCCTTGGGATGTTGCGCCTTCCATATGCGCGCTGAGGCCATCCACGAACGCATCGACTTCGCGTTCGAGCGCGGTCTGTGCATCGATATCGCGCGCCTCGCCGATCTGCACGATCAGATCGACACCGCGCAACAGCATGTCGATGTAACCCGCATCGAGCACGATGCGCCCTTCCTGCGCTGCGACGAAACAATCTTCCATCACATGCGCGAGCGTCACGCCGACCGGCACGCCAACGACACGCGCGGCGCCCTTCAGCGAATGCGCGGCGCGCATGCTCGCTTCGAGCGTGACGGGATCGCGCGGCGCACGTTCGAGCGCGATGAGGCCATCGGAAAGAATCTGCGCCTGCCCGCGCGCTTCTTCCTGAAAGAGGTCGAGCAGCGACGAACCTCCCGCATCGATGCTCGTCATGTGAGACTCCGGCTCAGGCTGTCGATGAGTCGATCGGCGTCGAGCAGGCCGACGGTCGCGTGCCTGAACGCGGCCACCGCATGCGCGTTCGACGACAGGCGCTGGGCGAGCGTCGCGGGCACCGGCTGAAGCTGCGCCTGCGTGAAGCGATGCACGCCGTCGACGGCATCGACGGGAAAAGCGATCGGAGCTTCGTGATCGCCATTGCCGCACTGCATGACGATGAGACGCCCGAGTTCGCGGGCATCGAGCGATACCTTTTTTGCAGCGCTTTCGTCCGCTTCGATGCCGAACAGCCGCGCCAGCGAAGCGCACACGATCAATCTGCCGCGCACGTTCACGACGCCCAGCACCGCGCGATTGCGCCGATGCGGCAGCGAATGCACCGGGCGCAATTGCGCCACTTGCGCGCAGAGGTTCGTCGGCAAGCCGAGCCATTCGCCGCCGATGCGAAACACGAGACATGAGAGCGTATCGGTTTGCTTGTCGCCTCGTTCGACGACCGCCGAAGCGACGATCGACGTACGCGCTTCCACGCGATCCAGCACGCGCGCTGCGGCTTCATCATGAACCGGGCAATTGCGGCAATGCACGTAGCGTTCGAGCTTCGGGCATGATGCATCGCCGCGCACGCCGATGCGGTTCCAGCAATCCTCGATATCGTTCGTGACGCCGATGTCGCGTGCGTTCATCGCGCGCGCTCCGTGACGCGTTGCGCACGCGCGAGCAGCAGACGCGCGCCGCTTTCATCGCCGTCGAGCGAGAGACACGCGGCGAGATGCGTGAGCGCCTCGCGATGCGCGGGATCGAGATACAACGCACGACGATAATGCCCGCGCGATGCCTGATGCTCGCCACGCGCATCGGCGATCACGCCAAGCAGATAGTACGCATCCGCGTTCGACGGATGCGCGTCGAGATACGCGTGCGCGGCATTCGCAGCGGTGTCGAGCTGGCCGGCATCGGCGAGTTGACGCGCGTGCGCAAGACTTGCCGGCGGCGCGGGTTCGGCGTGCGGCTTCGCAACCGGCATCGCACGAACGACGGTCGGCGCACTCGCCCATGCGGGCAACACGAACGCGGGCTTCATCGGCTTCGCGATGATCTGCGGACTCGGCCATGCACCATCGAACACGTTCGCGCGCTCGCGCTCGGGCCGATTGAACGCGAAGGCGAGCGGAATGTTCGCGGAACTCATGCCCTCGCGCATCAGAAGACCCGTCTCCGCCGGACCGACGAACAGCGTGCCGCCTTCTGCGAGCAAGCCATCGAGCACGCGCAGAACGGCGCGCTGCGTATCGCGATCGAAATAGATCAGCACGTTGCGGCACAGAATGAAATCGAAGCGCTCGAACGCATGCGTATCGAGTTGCAGCAGATTCGCTTGCGAGAAGCGCACGCTCTGTGCGACGGCGGGATCGAGCTGCCAGCCGCCATCGGTCGCGCGGAAATGACGATCGCGAAAACCGAGCGCGCGTCCGCGAAACGCGTTGCGCCCGTAATGCGCGCGGCCCGCAATGGCGAGCGCGCGTTCGCTCACGTCGATCGCGTCGATGGTGAAGCGCTCCGCAGCGATGCCCGCTTCGATCAGCGCCATCGCGACGGTATAGGCTTCCTCGCCGGTCGAGCACGGCGCGCTCAGCACGCGCAGCGGCTTCGCGGGCCGTTCATGCAGACGCACGCGCGCAAGTCGCGCGAGGGCGGCGAACGCTTCGGGATCGCGGAAGAACCACGTCTCCGGCACGACCACCGCTTCGATCAACTCCTGCATGCGCGCGCCGTCCTGCATCACCGCGCGATAGTAATCGTCGAGCGTGCCGCCTTGCTCGTCGCGCCACAGGTGGAAGCGTTCGCGCACCGCGCGCGATACGGCGTTCGCGCCGATCGATTCGGCATCGAGGCCGATCGTGCGATGCAACAGCTCGATGAAGCGGCCGACGCCGAATGCTTCGTCCGCGAAGGCGCTCGGCAGCGCGCTCATGCTTCGCTCCCGGCGAAGAGCAGCGTCTGCACGTCATCGGGCAACAGATGCTCGATGCGAACCCATTGCAGCAGGCCTCGCTCGTCACGCGCGAGCGGACCGAGATAGCGCGCGTGCGGCGTGTCGATGCCCGCATCGGTGAACGAAGCGGCATCGAAGGTGACGGTGCGCGTCGCCTGTTCGAGCAGAAGACCGAGCCGATGATGCTTTATCGCGCCGTCGTCGCCGCAACGCGGATACGCGACGAGCGCGAGCCGCGTCGACACTCTCTCGTGCGAGGCACGCGCGAGCGCGAGCGCCGCGAGATCGATGACGGGCACGTTGGCGCCTTCGCAGTCGAGCACGCCCGCGACCCATGCGGGCGCGCCCGGCAGCGTCTTCAGCGGCGCGAGCGGCAGCATGCGCTCGACCTGCGCGCTGTCGAGAAGATAGCGGTCGGCGTCGAGCGTGAACTGGACGAAGAGCATCGCGGCGCGCCTTTAAGCGGCGATTCTGAAGCGCGACACACCCGTGCGCAGACCGTTCGCGACGTGCGTGAGATCGTCGATTGCCTGCGACGACTGGCGCAGCGACTCGGCCGTCTGTTGCGCGGCCTCGGAGAGTTGCGAGAGCGCCTGCGAAATCTGGTCCGCGCCGGTCGCCTGCGTCTGCATGCCTTCGTTGATCATCGAGAAGCGCGGCGCGAGCGTCTGCACCTGATGGATGATCTGCGAAAGCTGTCCGCCTACCTGCTGCACGTCGAGCATGCCGCGGCGCACTTCCTCCGAGAACTTGTCCATGCCCATCACGCCCGCCGCGACCGCCGATTGAATCTCCTTCACCATCTGCTCGATGTCGAACGTCGCGACCGCCGTCTGATCGGCGAGGCGGCGGATTTCCGTCGCGACCACCGCGAAGCCGCGCCCGTACTCGCCCGCCTTTTCCGCTTCGATCGCCGCGTTCAACGAAAGCAGATTGGTTTGATCCGCAACTTTCGTGATGGTCGCGACGACCTGATTGATGTTGCCCGCCTTCTCGTTGAGGATCGCGAGCTTGCCGTTCACCGAGCCTGCCGCTTGCATCACGAGGCGCATGGTTTCCTCCATGCGCGTAAGCCCCGCCTGACCGGTGCCCGCGAGCGCCGCCGATTGCTCCGCCACGCCCGAGACTTCGTTCATCGTGCGGACGAGATCGCGCGCGGTCGCGAAAATTTCCCGCGACGTCGCGCCGATTTCCGTCGTCGTCGCGGCCGTTTCGCTCGCCGTGGCCTGCTGCTCGCGCGCGGTCGCGGCGATCTCCGATACCGACGTCGTCACCTGCACGGCCGATTTCTGCGCCTGGCCGACGAGGCCCGTGAGTTCATCGGTCATGCGGTTGAAGCCCGCCTCCAGCGTGCCGAACTCGTCGCGGCGCGCGAGCGCGAGGCGCTGCGTGAGATCGCCGGTACGCATCTTGTCGACGACGTCGACCATGCGCAGCATCGGCACCGTCAGCGCCTTCATCAGCATGAAGCCGAGCACCGCCGCCGCCCCGATCGTCACGACCATGATGACGATGAGCGTCGTTTCCGATTTCTGCACCGAGCCGCGAATGCTTTGCACCGATTTCGCGTTGAAGACTTCGTTATGCTCGACGAGCGCGCGCGTCGCGGCCTGACCCGCTTCCCACGCCGGCGTGAGACGCGTATTGAAGGTCGCGACGGCCGCGTCCTTCGCACTCGCGAGCTCTCGCAGCGTCTGATCCTGTACCGGAAGGTAGAGGTCGCGCTGGCGCTTGAATTCGTTGAAGAGGCGACGGTCGTCTTCTTCGAAGATGGTCGGCGCGTACGTTTCCAGCAGCTTGTCGATGCTCGCCCGCGTTTCGGCGAGATGCTGCGTGTCGCGGCGTATCTGCTCTTCGTCGCGGTCGATGAAGACGAGCCGCTGCGTCAGCGTGTAGTTCTCGATCCAGGCCGCGCGCAGGTCGTTGGAGACCGAGAAGCCGATCATCGAATCGTCTTCGAGGCTCTTTGCTTCGCGATCGATTCCGCCGAGCAGCGTGTATGACAATGCGGCCATGACGAGCATCAGGGTAAGGATGATGCCGAAGCTCGCCAGAATGCGATGCCGGATGGACAGTTGCTTCACGCGTTTGAGCCCCATAACTGGAAAAGGACGACCGCGCGCCGCGCGAGAAACGCGAGGCGTCGCAGATGCAGATGTATTTCCGCGCGTGAAAGACGCGCTGCCACACCGTGTTAACGGCCGATTGTGGCTGCGCTTGAATCCGGTGTGTCGAGATGAATCATTTCACCGTGTTTCAGCACGGTGAACGCGTCCGCGGGCAGGCCGGCGCGGCGCACGGCTTCGGCCAGACGGCGCGGCGGCTCGTCGAGCGGTTCGTCGGTCAGCTCGAACGAACCCCAGTGAATGCCGATCGCCTTTTTCGCATGCGCGTCCTGGAAGATGCGCACGGCTTCTTCGGGATCGACGTGCTGCGCCTGCATGAACCAGCGCGGATCGTACGCGCCGATCGGAATGAGCGCGAGATCGAAGCCGCCGAAACGCGCGGCGATATCGCGGAAGTCCGGCGAGTAGCCCGTATCGCCCGCGAAGTAAAACGAATACGGACGCGCCGCGCCTGCCGGCGTTTTCACCACCCAGCCGCCCCACAGCGTTTCCGCGCGGTCGAATGGCGTGCGCGCGGACCAGTGCTGGCTCGGCACGAACCAGATATCGAGGCCGGCCGCGTGCGTTTCGTCGCTCCAATCGAGCTCTTCCACATTCGTTATGCCGATATCGTTCATCCACTGTTCGATGCCGAGCGGCACGAGAAAGCGCGGCGGCCCGCCCGCCTGACGGTTGAGCGCTTCGACGCTCGGCTTGTCGAGGTGATCGTAGTGATTGTGCGAGATCAGTACGATGTCGATATGCGGCAGCTCGTCGAGCGTAAGGCCGGGCGGCGTCTTGCGCTTCGGGCCGATGAACGAGAACGGCGACGCGCGTTCCGAGAACACCGGATCGGTGAGGATGTTCACGCCGTCGATCTGCACGAGCGCGCTTGCATGACCGATCCAGGTGAGCGTGTCGGTGGTGCGGTTGGCCTTGAGCCACGCGATGTCGGGATGCGCCATCGGAAAGTGATAGCCGTTTGCCGGCGGCTTCGGCAAGCCTTGCTTGAAGCGCTCCCAGCGCCACTTCAGGAACGATTCGCGCGGCAAGGTTCCATAGTTGTTCTGGTAGCCCGACGAAGTGCGTTTTGCGTGATGCAGCGGCTGCGGCTCGTGCGATGCAGCTTCCTGGCTGCGCGCCGGCGTGCCTGACGCGCAACCCGCGAGCAACGCGAGCGCGCACAACGCCACATGAGGACGTCGCGCGAACACATCGGAGCAAAAAGCGAAGAAGACATGCATGTTTTGACGCAGTGCGCGCATCGCGGGCAGTCGATTGTACGGAATGCATGGAGAGCACGCTGTGCGCGCTCTGGTCCGATCATCGGAAAATTGCGTTGCGCCTCGTCCCGCAAGGCCGGGCTAGATAATTCATCGCTAGAAGCCGGAGTCGGCCCGCTTCTTGCGTTCAACTGCCCCAGCGCCGAAACAAGGCGTTTTCGAAATCCAATCGCGGCGCGTGCTGCTTTTTCGATGCGGACATCGCATCCCAGCACGCAGCAGGCCGGTGCCAGAGACGGGGGCGTCATGAGTGGCAGTCAAAGAAGAAACGCAACAAACACGTTCAACCCGCAATTGCATACGATGCACGCCATGCTGGTGTCCCGCGCGGCATCGCATATCGCGAGCGCGATGCGGCCCGAAGGCCGCGACGAAGCGCTCGCGGAGGGCATTACTGAAGTCATCGCCCATTGTGGAAACGCGGGGCTCGGCCTCTTTCTCGCTGCGGTCTGGCATTGGCTCGATGAACGCGACTACCACGATGCCGCCGACGCCGTGCAGCACTACATCGAAAGCGGCACGATGCCGACGGTCAAGCCAACGCCGAAAGTGGTGCGGCGTCGCGACGTGCGCGTGACGTAGCCATCAGGTAACGCATCGGGCGACGCGTCAGGTGCCGAACCATCCGGCATCGACGTAATAGTCGCGCGCGGTGCAGCGCGCCGCATCGTCGGATGCGAGGAACAGCACCATGCGCGCGATGTGTTCCGGGTCGATCCGCTCATGCAGACATTGCTGCGCAAGCAGCTGCGCCTCGCTCTTCGGCGACTGCCACAACTTCATCTGGCGCGGCGTACGCACCGCGCCGGGAATCACCGTGTTCACGCGAATGCCATGCTCGCCGAGTTCGCGCGCAAGGCCGCGCGTGAGCCCTTCGATCGCGGCCTTCGCGGTCATGTAAAGCGTGAGATCGGGCAGCGCGAGATGCCATGAGATCGAGCCCATGTTCACGATCGCGCCTTGCTTCTGCGCGCGCATGCGCTTCGCGGCCGCCTGCGCGCAGAAGAACTGATGCCGCAGATTCACGGCCATGCGCTCGTCCCAGTACGCAGCGCTCACATCGTCCCAATGATGGCGGTCGTCGCTCGCGGCATTGTTGATCAGCACGTCGATGGAACCGGCTTCGCTCGCAATGGCATCGAAGGCTTGCTCGATCGCGCCGGCATCGCGCAAATCGCAACGAAGGAACTTCGGCGCATGCTGCTCGCTCGCGAGCGTCTGTTCGAGTTGACGCGAATCGGCCTCGGCGACATCGATGAAAAACACGCGCGCGCCCTGCTTCGCGAACGCCTCGACGATCGCCGCGCCGATGCCGCTGCCGCCGCCCGTCACGACAACACGCTTGCCCCCAAGACTCGGATAGATGGCGTAGGACATGGCGGCTCGCTCAATGTGAATGACGCGGATTGCCGCGCGTTTCGATGACCTTCAGATACAGCGTCGCGGGTTCGAGGCATCCGCCCGTCGACAACTGTCCGACCGTCTGCCGATACAACTCCTGCCACGGCGTCTGCGCAACCGGCGCGGCGAACGACGATTGCGCGCGACGGCTTTCGAGTTCGGCTTCGTCGAGCAGCACGTTCACGCTGCGGGCGTTCAGATCGACGCGAATCCGGTCGTTCGTGCGCAGCATCGCAAGACCGCCGCCGATTGCCGCTTCCGGCGACATGTTCAGAATCGACGGACTCGCGGACGTGCCGCTTTGCCGGCCGTCGCCCATGCAGGGCAGCGAATCGATGCCGCGCTTGATGAGCTCGGCGGGCGGCGCCATGTTCACGACCTCCGCACTGCCGGGATACGCAACGGTGCCGCAGCCGCGAATCACGAGAATGCAGTGCTCGTCGATCTCGAGCGACGGATCGTTGATGCGCGCGTGGTAATCCTCGGGACCGTCGAAGACGATCGCGCGCGCTTCGAACGTGTTCTCCGCGCCGGGCTCGCTCAGATAGGTCTTTCTGAACGCATCGCCGACGACCGACATCTTCATGATGGCGCTTTCGAAGAAATTGCCCGACAGGACCATGAAACCCGCGCCGTGTTTCAGCGGATCGTCCGCCGTGCGGATGACCTCGTTGTCGGCGGCGGGCGCATCGCTCGCGATCTCGCCGATCGTGCGGCCCGACACCGTCAGACAATCGCGCGCGATGAGTCCGGCCTCGTCGAGTTGCCTAAGGACCGCAGGCACTCCGCCCGAGCGATGAAAACTCTCGCCGAGATACTCACCCGCGGGCATGCAGTTCACGATGAGCGGCACTTGCTCGCCGTGGCGCTGCCAGTCGTCGAGACTCAGTTCGATGCCCATGTGCCGCGCGATCGCGATCAAGTGCGGCGGGCAATTCGTCGATGCACCCAACGCGGATGCAACGACGATCGCGTTAATGAACGCCTCGCGCGTCATGATCTTCGACGGCCTCAACTCTTCACGCACCATGTCGACGATGCGCTTGCCCGTGGCATACGCCATCTGTCCGCGCTCGCGATACGCGGCGGGAATGCTCGCGCACGTCGGCAAGGACATGCCGAGTGCTTCGGCGAGACTGTTCATCGAGAGCGCGGTGCCCATCGTGTTGCAATGTCCGATCGACGGCGACGATGCGGTCGTCAGGCGCATGAAGCCTTCGTAATCGATCTCGCCCGCCGCGAGCAGATTGCGCGCGTGCCAGATCACCGTGCCCGAACCGACCCGCTTGCCTTCGTACCAGCCATCGAGCATCGGACCGCCCGAGAGGACGATCGCGGGCATGTCGACGGTGGCGGCCGCCATCAGACATGCGGGCGTGGTCTTGTCGCATCCGGTGGTGAGCACGACGCCATCGAGCGGAAAGCCGTGCAGGATTTCGACGAGACCGAGATATGCGAGATTGCGATCCAGCGCGGCGGTCGGACGCCTGCTCTGCTCCGCGAGCGGATGCACGGGGAACTCCATCGGGATGCCGCCGGCATCGCGAATGCCCGCCTTCGTGCGCGCGGCCAGTTCGATGTGATGGCGGTTGCAGGGCGCGAGATCGCTGCCGGTCTGCGCAATGCCGATGATCGGGCGGCCCGATTGCAATTCCTCGCGCGTCAGGCCGTAATTCATGAAGCGCTCGACGTATAGCGCGGTCATGTCGGCGTGCGAGGGATCGTCGAACCACTCCTGGCTGCGCAGGCGCTTGGGATTCTGTTGGGGCATGAGGTGTCTCTCCATCATTCACAGTCGTTCGACGCTGTGTTCATAGTGGTGTTACCGGTAACATCGCGATCAATGTTAGCACGCAATCGCGTTACTGCTTCGGCTTAAGCGCTTTCGCGCGCTATCACGGAATAGGCCACGCGCACGCGCTTGGCCGGCGGTGCAGCAACGCCCTGATCGCGCGCTTCGAGCGCCGCGAGCAAGGTCTCTCCGGTGCGCAGGCCGATGCCGTATGCGTCGACGGAAACCGTCGTGATCGATGGCGTGCAGCATGCGGCAACCTCGAAATTGCCGAAGCCCGCGACGGCGATATCGTCCGGTACGGTGAGGCCGCGCCGGTGACATTCCATTATCGCGCCGAACGCGGACATGTCGCTCACGCACATCACGGCCTGCGTGTCGGGCCATGCTTCGAGCAGTGCGGCCATCGCCGGGCCGCCGTGACTCATCGTGATGGGCGAATCGCCGAGACGGATGATGCGTCGATCGTCGAGGCCGAGCGCCTTCATCTGCGCACGAAAGCCTTTCAGACGATCGAGACCGCGACGGTCGAGCTCGCTCGCCCCGCCCAGGAAGCCGATGCGTTGGTAGCCTGCGTCCGCCAGATACCGCACCATTGCGCGCGCGGCGCTGACGTTGGAAAAACCGACGGCGGCATCGATCGGATCGGAAGGCGAATCCCACATCTCCACGACAGGAATGCCCGAGCGGCGCAACAGCGTGCGCGTCGCTTCGGTGTGACGCGAGCCCGTCAACGCGATGCAGCGCGGCTGATGACGCAGCATCGAGCGCACGAGCCGTTCCTCGCGATCCAGATGGTAGTCCGTGTCGCCGATCAGCAATTGCAGGCCGTGCGGTTCGAGCGACGCGGAAAGACCGCGCACCGTGTCGGAGAAATTCGAGCTCGCAAGCGACGGCACCAGCACGGCAACGAATTCCGAACGGCCGGACGACAACGCGCCGGCAGCGGCATCGGCGACGTAGCCGAGTTCGTCGATAGCTTGCTGCACGCGTTCGCGCGTCGCCAACGCAACGCTATGTCCGGCGAGCACGCGCGATACGGTCATCTTCGACACGCCGGCGAGACGCGCGACGTCGGACATGCGCGGCGGGCCGGCGGAAGGATCGAAGTCTTGCTCGGACATGCGGCGATGGTCCTCAGTCGACGCGGACCCAGCCGTCTTCACGCTGTTCCAGGATGACATGCAGCTTCGTCTCGCCTGCTTCGCGGTCTGAGGCGGTTACCTCCGGGAAAGCGCGCTTGATGTCGCGATCGTCGGCCCACGGAGCCACGCTCTCCAGCTTGTAGGTGTAGGTAACGTCGGAACGGTGAGCGGTGGGATCGGGCTCGGTCCAGCTCACGACCTTGTCCAGCTTGACGTGCGCGTAACAAAGCATCCAGGCGCGCGGATCGCTCGTCGCGTTTGGATCGCCGGCGGGCCGGTTGGTTTCGACCGCGTACTTTTGCCCTTCGCCCGTAAGGCTGTACGCGAGGCCGTTCTGTTTGGCGTTGGCGTTCGCGGATGTCGGGGCCGCTCGCGCGATGAGCCCGCTCTTTTCGAGCGCAGCGAGCTGTTCGCGCAGCGCGGCAGCCGAATATTCGTTGAGGTCCCGAATGCTATAGGCCGATGGGAACGCGTAGGGGCCGCGGCCGCTGCGATTCAGGCATAGCAAGCCGCGATTCGTTTTCATGTCGGCGGAAATCGCTTCGCCGAGGCTGGACTCGCTTGCATCGTTCTTCTTGCCGCACGCCGCAAAAAGCAGCGTCGCGCTGACGGCGGCAATCAACAGGCTCGTTCTCATATGCGCTCCGGGATGGGTCGGCATGATGGGTACAACCTTTCGATGCCATTCTACCGACTGAAGCAGCGCATCGGAGTTGGAACGGCACCGGAACAGACTTCGTTGATGCAAATGCCGCGCTTCAAACGCAAAAACCCCACCTTTTGGGGTGGGGTTTTTGTTTGAAGCATGAGGAGCCTGACGATTACCTACTTTCACACGGGTATCCGCACTATCATCGGCGTGGAGTCGTTTCACGGTCC